>JAHJDR010000390.1 GCA_018812345.1 bacterium
ATACAAATAAAACTCATGCTCAAAGGTGGTGGGTGTGAAAACGTCTCAGGACAATACAAGCTCCCAGATACAAAATTAGGTGCTGGTCGTGACTTAAATGGCGTGTATAAAATCATTTTTGATGCCGTTAATAATGCTCAAGGCCTTGGCTGTGCCCCGGGAATCATTGGTGTCGGTATTGGCGGTGACCGAACAACCTCCATGATCACAGCCAAAGAACAACTCTTTCGTAAACTCACTGATACTAATGATAATCTCGAGCTCGATAATTTAGAAAAAAAACTCACCAAAAATCTTAATGAATTGGGCATTGGCCCTATGGGTTTTGGCGGAAAAACAACTGTTTTAGGTGTTAAAATGGGACATTTACACAGATTACCAGCTTCTTTCTTTGTATCCATCGCTTATATGTGCTGGGCACATAGGAGACAGACGCTAACTGTTAATAATGATACATATACTTTTAGCTGAAAGGTGAAAGCTCAAAGGTGAAAGGGAAGAAAGGTTTTTTATGATTACATTGCAATTACCGATTACAGAAGAGAAGATTAGAGAATTAAAGATTGGGGATGAGGTGCTTATTAGTGGCATTATGGTCACAGCACGTGATGCCGCTCATAAGTTTCTCATTGATGAAGAACCTGAAGAATACAAAGAAATTCTTGGTAACACTTTTATTTACCATTGTGGACCTGTTGTAAAAAAAGATGATGCGGGCAACTGGGAATTTGTTGCTGCGGGACCCACAACCAGTATTCGTGAAGAACCCTATGAAGCCACAGTTATCAAAAACTTTAATGTCAAAGGTGTTATTGGTAAAGGTGGCATGGGTGATAAAACTCTGGCTGCCCTCAAAGAACATGGCGCTGTCTATTTGCATGCCATAGGAGGCTTGGCTACGGTGCTGGCTGAATCTGTTACCAAAGTAACGAATGTCTACATGCTTGATGAATTAGGAGTTCCTGAGGCTTTTTGGGAGATTGACGTAAAAGATTTTCCAGCTGTGGTCACCATGGATTCACATGGCAATTCATTGCATAAAATAATAAAAGCTAAGTCTGATATGAAGATGAAAGAGATACTGACTAAGTAGTTGTACTTATCCTTAGATAGAGATTACAGGGTTCATGATTGACAATAAGCAAATGGCAATTGGCTATCGGCAATTTAAAAAATGAAGACAAAAAAACCCCCGGAACCGTGAGGCGCCGGGGGTTTTTAAATGCTACAATCAATTGATTGTGCACAGTAAAACTACAGATTAGCTTGCATCATCAAGAAAGCTGTATTTTCACCTTGTTGTGCAGCACCATTTGCATAGTTAGCATGATCGTAACCTAACAAGAACTTGAAGTACTTGTTGTATGTGTAGGCAAGACCACCCAATGCTCTGTAATGCCAATTTGAATTAACATCAGTGTCAGGATTGAGATAGTCAGCACGAGCAACTAAGCTGAACTTGCTGCCCACATCGCCCCACCAGTAGAAAAACAATTCTGCATACATTGCTCCACCATAACCTAAAGGTGTAGCACCAACGCTGGGTTGTGTACCAACGATAGTTGCAGCTTGTTCATCACTTGTGAAAAGACCTTCTAAAGCGAAAGTAACTTTATTAGCTTCTTTGTAACCAAAGATAGCGCCTGCACGATAAAAATAGTTGCTTGATCCACCTTGGAAACCGAAGTTACCCATGAATGTAGCAAACCAATTTTTGTTTTCGAAAGGACGTAAAGTTAACTTTAACTCAGTATCTTTATAGTTGTCATTATCAATAGCTGCAAAGCCTGCGCCATTGAAAAGAGACACTTGTAAGTCACCATATTCTGATGGGAACATGTACTTAACAGTCAAACCGAGGTCAGCTTCATTTAAGTAACCATTCATGTGTAAGAATGTAGGAGCGAATAATCTCCAACCCCAAACATCTTCTACATGAGCTACGTATGGAGAAGCTTGTTGACCAACGATGAAGCTCAAACCAGGAGCTGCATCATAGTCTTTGAATACTAAATAAGCGTATTTTACGAATACGTTACCTGCAGTAGCATAATCTGCGATTGCTGCATTGGCATCAAAAGTGAAGTTAAAACCGACGTGGTCAGTTATGTCACCTTTTAAACCAAAGTAGAAACGATTAATACCGAAAGTATTATCGTATTGTGCAGCAGCACAAGTAATGTTATTGCATTGTTTTAACGCTAAGCCATAGTAAAAATGGCCTTCGAGTACGGGTAAGATATTATGTCTATCAATCCAATTGTCAGCAACAGGAGCTTCTTCAATTACCATTTCGCCATCAGCGATAGCTTGAGGTGCATAAAGAACTGTTACGAGTAATAGGACTAATAGGAAACTAAACAATTTTCTCATTTTACTCTCCTTAATAATTATTGGTTTAGCAATTTTGCCAAACTTGATTCTATTTATTTGTTAATAAGTAGAATCTAGGCCTAATGCACGCTGTTACCTTAAGTCATTTCTTTTGTATTGCCGTGACAATGCAAATGGGACAATGACATGAGGCCTGACAAGTTGTGTAATGACAAATGGTGTATTAACGTGCACAGAATCTATAATGCGAAAATTATGTGAACGTCAATAACTTCATTCATGTTTTTTTTAGGTTTTTTTCATTTTTGTCAGCCTGTGGATAAAGTCAAAATGTTGACGATCTTGTCTTTTTTGCTTGATTTATATTTTTTTCTATAAATTTTGCTGAAATAAAATTGAACACTTTTATATTATTTGTAATCTAAGTAATGAATCGTCAGCGTAGGTGCCTCAAAGAAAAATGGCATGATGTACGCACTCATAATCCTCTGCAATACTTTAAAACATGTTGTTTGATCAGGATGATGTTCTAAACTATTCACTTCATCAAGAAACCGTTGCTGCGTTTCATAGTCCATGTCTTGCATAGCCTCATAAAGATGTTCTTTTTGTTCTAAGGTCATCTGCAGCATCACAATTTCGCGAAAAGGCCCCATAAAAGTATCAATAAATTCAAACTCGCGATGCATGAACCTATCGCTTGATGCGTCAATTTCGTTGTCCGTTGTCCGTTGTCCGGTTTCCGTATTAATGTTTTCACGATAACCGATGACCGATAACCGATCACCTATCATAATACATTTTGGAAAACGGTAAATCTTTTGTCCTGTATTTTCAGATACAAATTTTAGAAAAGCATCCACATTTTGAAAATAGCTTTTTGAAAAATTACCGGCATCATCATTGTAAACAGAAAAACCAAAACGTGTGAGCCTGGATTGACTTGCTGCCATGTAAATATCACTATCACTTAAACAGACTTGATGAGGATTTTCAAAATTAGGAACGATATCATTTGTTGTGATTTGATTAAAAGCATCTAACACTTCTGGTGTCGTCACCTCATAAGGTGTGTTTTGAACAGGATCGTATTGATAATCTATTTCATCAGCTAATATATAGAAAGGATGATCAGGGCAAAGTTGCGTTGCCCCTATTTTTATAGAATCGTCACACATGTCTTACTCGTGGTATCGTAGCTCGTGGTATCGTAGCTCGTGGTATCGTTGTTCGTGGTTTGTAAATACGGACAACGGAAAACGGAAAACGAAATACGGACAACGGAAAACGAATCAATACCGATACATATCAGCCTTATAAGGCCCTTCAACAGGTATACCTAAATAATCAGCTTGCTTTTGTGTCAGCTTTGTTAATTTCACACCAACATGTTCTAGATGTAAACGGGCCACTTCTTCGTCTAAATGTTTAGGAAGTGTATACACGCCAACTTTATGCTCATTTTGCCACAAATCAATTTGTGCTAAAACCTGGTTTGTAAATGAGTTACTCATCACAAAACTAGGATGCCCTGTGGCACAACCTAAATTAACAAGTCGCCCTTCCGCTAAAAGAACAATTGAGTGCCCATCATTAAAAGTATATTTATCAACTTGCGGTTTAATGTTTTCTCTTTGCACGCCACTAATTTTTTCTAATCCAGCAACTTCAATCTCATTATCAAAATGGCCAATATTACAAACAATCGCACCATCTCTCATTTTTTCCATATGAGATGCGAGAATCACATCACAGTTACCTGTTGTGGTAATGTAAATTTGACCTTCACCCAAAGTATCTTCAAGAGTTTGAACTTGGTAACCTTCCATAGCCGCTTGTAAGGCACAAATGGGATCTATTTCAGTAATCACAACGCGGGCACCATAAGCAGCCATTGACCGCGCACACCCTTTACCCACATCACCATAACCACAAACCACAACAACTTTACCCGCAACCATCACATCAGTAGCTCTTTTGATACCATCAGCTAAAGATTCGCGACAACCATAGAGATTATCGAATTTAGATTTTGTAACAGAATCATTAACGTTAATAGCTGGAAATAATAGCTCGCCCTTTTCCATCATTTGATACAAGCGATGAACACCTGTTGTTGTTTCTTCAGAAACACCTTTGATAGCCGCAACCATGCGTGTCCATTTCTGAGGATCTTTTATAAGAATTTCTTTTAAGATTTTGTTCAAGGCTAATTCATCTTCCGTTTCAACAGGTCTATCAAGAATAGAATGATCTTTCTCTGCTGCTAAACCTCGATGAATCATAAGCGTAGCATCACCACCATCATCAACAATTAATTGAGGGCCCTGCTCGTTACCAAAACTCAGTGCTTGCTCAGTACACCACCAATAGTCATCTAAGGTTTCACCTTTCCAAGCAAATACAGGCGTATCAGTTGCCGCAATAGCCGCAGCAGCATGATCTTGTGTTGAAAAGATATTACAGCTCGCCCACCGTACGACAGCACCTAAATCCACAAGCGTTTCAATGAGAACAGCAGTCTGAATCGTCATGTGCAAAGACCCCATAATACGCACTCCCTTGAGTGGGGCTTTTCCAGCATACTGTTTTCTTAATGACATGAGTCCTGGCATTTCTGATTCAGCGATAATAATTTCTTTACGCCCAAATTCTGCTAATCCCATATCCGCAACTTTATAATCTTTTGTTTCTATTTTATGTACGCTGGCTGTCATGTCTTTCTCCTTAAATATTAGTATGTTAAATTCGAACGCTTTATATGATAATTAAAGAATAAATTGCAACAGAATACTACCCTTATGCCCTAAGCCTTAC
>JAHJDR010000391.1 GCA_018812345.1 bacterium
TATTAATAAATTTAAAGTGTCTTGTTTTTTGAACAATGTGTAGGTACCTTTTGTGTCCGAAAGTGGAACGTCACCTTTTGCTTTTTTAATTTTTATTTGTCCCCAACTCATTATAATATTTCAAAATATCTTTTCTCGTGAGGTAGCCTAGGAGTTCCATTGAATTTTCTTTTTTATTCACAACAGGAATGTTGGCAAAGTCTGTGTTGGTGACAAAGGAGATGGCTTTGAAAAGTGAATCTTCAGGAGTGATATAGTGTGGTTCGCCATGAATCATGTCTTCAGCTACAAGAAGATCATTTAAGTCTGGATTGTTTTCAACTTCATTAAAATCAAGATCATGTAATGTCAAAATGCCTAGAAGGTTTTTGTTTTCATCGATAACGAGAAATTCTGTATCATGATGTTTGTGTGCTAATGCGCGAATTTCAGACAAGTGGGTCTTGTGGTCAATGATGGTTTCCGTGTGATAAGAGGAAAAGGCTGCAGAGATTTGAATGTTTTTGAGAATTGCTGGGTTCATATCCCATAGATGAGCTTTTGAATAAAATTTATTAGTAGCTTGGTTTTTGTACACAGACCATTTGTGTGAAAAAATAAGGGAAATAACAGCCACAACCATGAGCGCGGGCAAGAGCTCATAGCCACCAGTGAGTTCTGTGACCATGACCAAGGCACCTAATGAAGCGTTAGTTGAGGCGGCAAAAAAACTGGCCATGCCTACAATGATAAAAGGGGTAACACTTGTGATGTATTGAGGAAAAAAATGGTGGCAAACCGTACCCACAAGGCCACCTATCATGGCACCAATAAAAAAGGCTGGGATGAGCAGTCCTGCAGAACCACCTGACTGAATAGTAAAACTTGTTGTAAACATTTTTAATAGCGCCAAGAGTAAGAAAAATTTACAGGCAAAAATCCAGTCAGCAGAATAAACCCCATTAATGGCATCTTGTATAACGTGTAGGCCACCACCAATGCTTTCAGGGACAAAAAGCCCAACAAGCCCAATGCACACACCGCCCACAGCAGGGAGCAAAACTTTTGGAATGGGGAGTTTATTAAAAACGTGTTCACCAATAACGTGATAGGCGTTAACAAAAAGATAGGCCATAAAGGTGCAAATGAGAGCTAGACCAATATAAAAAAGTAGTTGAATGGGTGATCCAAAAGGCTTTGCGGAAAACGTGAGCATATGCCCAAAGCCTAAAAAAATGCCAAAGGTTGTGTACGCGGTTACCGATGAAATAATACAGGGGATGAGCGCATCTGATTCAAAGTCTTCTTTGTATAAAACCTCAACAGCTGTGATGGCACCGCCTAAGGGTGTGCGAAAAATAGCGCCTAAGCCGCCAGCAGCTCCTGCGAGCAAGAGTGTTCTGCGCGCGCGCGCGCCCATTTTAATAAACCTGCCTAAAAGAGCGCCAAGACTTGAACCGATAAGTAACATGGGGCCTTCTTTGCCGCCTGAACCGCCTGTGCCTAAGGTGGCAACAGAGGCAATGAATTTGCCCACGCTCACACGTTTACGAATGACACCGGCTTTATTATGAAAACTATCGAGAAAGACTTCAGTGCCGCCACCGCGGGCTTCGGGTGTAAAATAGCGAATCACAAGACCTGCTATCAGGCCACCAAGAACAGGCATGAGGAAAAAACCAAGGCGATGCCAAACTGTGGGTGATGACACATCAGAAATATTGTGGCTAATTAGTTCCATAACAAAATGAATGGCCTTGTAGAAGAGGACGGCCACAACACCTGAAATGATTCCGGTGAGCAAAGAATAAAAATAAATCGTACGGGTAGTGACCGTTGTGAGGAGCTTTGTGATTTTTTTGAGAAAATTCATCTTTGAAAGATATCTATAGACTTTCAGATCGATTGTAAAGAGCTCGATATGCTTGTGGTCCGTTGTCCGTTGTCCGTTGTCCGTTGTTTGTATGTTATTTTACGGATAACGAACTACGGTAAACGGAAAACGAATATTGCAAACAATGACAAATTTCTTTATGGCAGTGATTATGCGCAGCTTTATAGCCCGAAACAAAATCCTCATCGGCGACATCATGCTTGTCCTTATGACAGTCGTGTGGGGATCTACGTTTTACATGATTAAAATTCACTTAGAGTTTGTGGATCCTGTAGGCATGTTATTCTATCGTTTTGGTGCTGCCGCTATTCTTTTGTGGGCGTGGTTGTTTTATAAAAAGAAAAATATATTTCACAAGCCTTTACGTGGTTTGGTTGTGGGTATTTTTTTGTGGCTTCTTTACACACCTCAGAATGTCGGCATGCTCTATACCTCAGCAACCAATTCAGGATTTATAACAGGTTTGTTTGTTGCTTTTGTGCCTCCAATATCTATTCTGTTTTTTAAAGAGTGGCCGACAAAAATGCGCATACTTGCCGGTTTTGTGGCTCTTATGGGTATGTGGTTTCTCACAGGTGGTGTTCAAGGGATGAATAAAGGTGATGTGATCACACTCATCACACCTGTAGCCTGTGCCTTTTACATTCTTTATGTTGATCGTTATGTAAAAGATGATTCTGATCCTTTGGTTCTTTGTTTTCAAACGCTCGTGACAGTCTGTGTTTTGAGTTTGATTTGGATGCTCTTATTTGATGCCTCATTTGCCATTGGGTCAACAGCATCTTATTGGGTTCTTGCTTATTTCACTATTTTTGCCACACTCATGACCTTTGCTGTTCATCTTATAGTGCAACAATTTTCTACCCCCATGAAAGTGGCCATAATTTTTGCCTTAGAACCTGTTTTTGCCGCACTTTTTGCTTGGGTATTTATTGGCGAAAAACTCATTGGTCTTCAGTGGCTAGGTGGTGGGCTTATTGTGGCAGCCATGATCATTTCTGAAATGCCTCTCAAAAGAAAATCCGAAATCCAAATCTCGAAATCCGAGACTAAAGATCTCACAAAAGCAGCATAAGGTATTTCAAAGAAACCCCGATACCAGTTATAATTACATCATGTGCCTTGGTCTATAACTTATTGTGTGTGCTGTTGGTGCTAGTTTTGTTGTGGGAGGAGCTTTTATTATTCAGGCTTACTTTTTCCAATAAGTGGGAATGAGAAGTACGAGAACTGTATAGATTTCAAGGCGGCCTAAGATCATGCAGGCAGTCAGAAACGCCTTGCCAATTGTAGGGATGTGATAATAATTTTCAGCAGGACCAACGGTACCTAAACCAGGACCAATATTTCCTAACGTAGCCGCTACAGAGCTCAGAGACGTGATGATGTCGATTCCAAGGCTCGACATGAATAAAGCGCCAAAAATAAATATGCCTATATACAAAATAAAAAAACCAGCCACACTTTCCAAAATATCTTTGTGCACAACTCGACCACCAAATTTAATCGCCGCAAAGGCTTTAGGGTGTATGAGTTTAAATAATTCACGGTAAGCGTATTTAAATAAGAGCACAAGTCTTACAATTTTAATAGCACCACCAGTTGATCCTGCGCAGCCCCCAATAAACATAAAAACAAAAAGAAAAAGTTGTATGACAATTGGCCACAACTCAAAATCAGCTGTTGCATAGCCTGTTGTTGTAATGATGGACACTGTTTGAAACGTGCCAAAACGCAAAGCCTGAGCAATGGAATTGTAGCTGCCAGAAAAATATAACCATAAACTGACTATTAAGGCACCGCTTATCATGATTATAAAATAATATTTGAATTCACTATTCTTTACATAAGATTTTACCCTACCTGTAAAGGCTAGATAATGTAGCGAAAAGTTAGCGCCTGCCAAAAACATAAAGACAATGATGATGACATCAATAAAGCCACTATTGTAAGCTGCCACAGAGGCGTTTCTGGTTGAAAAACCACCCGTGGCCATTGTTCCAAACATGTGGCAAAGGGCATCAAAAAAATCCATGCCAGCAATCATCAATAAAACAGTCTCTAAAGCTGACAAAAGTATATAAACTAACCAAAGTGTTGTTGCTGTTTCTCGAATGCGGGGTTTGAGCTTTTCTTTAGTCGGACCAGGTGCCTCAGCATGAAAAAGCTGATTACCGCCCACGCCTAAAAATGGCAAAATAGCGACAGCCAAAACAATAATGCCCATGCCACCCAGCCAGTGCGTCAGACTTCGCCAAAATAAGATGCCATGACTGAGGTCTTCAATGGCGACAGAAGTGCCTAAAACAGAAGCTCCTGTTGTGGTAAAGCCTGAAACTGATTCAAAATAGGCATTAATAAAGGAATGAATATCTATGGGGCCAAATACCTTTGCAAAGAGATAGGGGAGTGCCCCAAAAAAACCAGCGGATAGCCACCCCAAGGTTACTATCATCATGCCTTCACGGTGAGTGAGGTCGCTTTTTGGCACTTTAAACAAAGAACTAAAAAGGGCGCAAATCACCAATGTTGTCATCATCGCAAAAAAGAGATCTTCAAAATTGCGCATATGGTCCTGCCAGGCAAATAGAAGAGGAAACACCATGGCAAGGCCGACAAATAAATTAATTCGTGCAAGAACTGCTAAAATTATTCGAAATCGCATTAGAAGTACTCCAATTTTACACTAATAAATTTTTCTAATTTTGAAACATCTCTTCTTTGCGTTATAAGCAATACGCGATCACCAGGTTCAATTATTGTATCACCCCACGGGACAATGATTTCATCATTTCTTTTTATAGAAAGAATCAAAACAGGTTTAGGAAACTGAATTTTATGAATGGGGGTGTTAACAATGTCTGATGTTTCTAAGGCTTCTAACTCAATGATTTCTGCAAATTCAGTTAACTGTGATTCATTTAAAACCCTTCCCTGTCGTAAAAAATGTGTGATGGCATTTTTAGTTAACTGTCGTGGATTGATGACAGCATCAATTCCCATAGATGATATCAAGGGAAGATACTCAATTTTATGAGATAGTGAAATAGCCACAGGACAACCCAGTCTTTTTGCTAAAAGAGAGCTGATAATATTTTCTTCATCATCTTTGGTTACGGAAACAAAGGCATCCATTTTATGAATATTTTCTTGTTCAAGAACTTCCTGATCAGTTCCTGCGGCATTAAGAAGAAGGGTATTATTTAAATCTCTGCTGGCAATAGAACATAAATGAGGATCTGGTTCTATGAGTTTAACAGTAATGCCTTTGGCTTCTAGGGTGCTTGCTAAATTACGACCAATAAAACTGGCTCCATTGATCATGATTTTGCCAAACTTTTCTTTTTTATACCCTAAAAGCCCCATTCCCTTTTGTGCAAGTTCTTTTTTGGTTACAAAGTAAACTTTGTCACCTTCAAATATTTGGCTTTTTCCAGAAGGTATAAGAAACAGATCTTTTCTTTGAATGCCGGCTATAAGAAAATTATGCTCTTCTTTAATTTGTGCTAATTCAAAAAACTTTTTACCAATTAAGGGGCTTTCTTTTTTTATTTTTGCACCGATAATTTGTAATGTGCCATCAAAAAAATTTAATATTTCAAAAGCA
>JAHJDR010000053.1 GCA_018812345.1 bacterium
CAATAACATTTATGATATGGCCCGTTTACATGATATTGCCTTAGGACCTGTCGAACAACAGTTGTTTGCCGCTAGTCCAGAAATGAAGTGTCGTGATGCTGTGGTTGATGCTTATCATATGGTAGATGGTGTTGCTGATCGTTTGGGGCAGATCAAAATCATATCATGTAATAATCCTATGCCATTAAGTACTGTGAGTGATTTTGCCAAAAAACATGGCTTAGCGCCCAGGACAGATCTTGAGTCTTGTCCCACCATGAGCACAAGTATTTCTCCAGAAGCGACATCCTTTCTTCAATCTAAAGATTGGAGAGTTAGCCCTCACATGATTGCATCACCAAGAGGTCTCTTTATTTCTTTAGTGCATGCTGATCCCAACAAATCTTTTACTCTTACAAAACTAAGTGAAACTGAAATCCAAGTTACTGTACAAGAATGCTCAGGAAGCACAATGACGGCAACAATCAATGTGGATACTGATAACGTGAGCATGTAATTTTCTACTAAGCTCCTCTCCCATTCTAGTTTCCTCAAATGACATCTCACTTTTTCAACAAAAACAGTTTTATCTTTATTTTCTGACTTACCAACGACTTTTCAGGCGACGACTTTGAACCGCTTTTTTTTGTGTTTCTACAAATGGCTCAATACCCGCAACAGAGCAACGAGGAATCTCTTGACCAATTTCAGCTTCAATTCTTTTGACCACAGGCAAGTCCATAAAAGTCGCGATTGTTGAGACAAGACCTTTGGCATCGCCTCTGGCTGTTCGTCCAGCGCGATGAATGTATTCCTCAACCGTTTCTGGAATATCAAAATTCACAATATGCTTAATCCCTTGGACATCGATACCTCGTGATGCAATGGCTGTGGCAACAAGAATGCGATGTTCTCCTGATCTAAACCCTTCTAAAGCACTAACACGTTCTTTTTGCGTTTTATCTGAATGGATATCAATAACAGGATGCCCTTCATGAAATAGTGTTTTGTACAGCCAGTGTGCTTCGCGACGTGTTTGCGTAAAAACAAGTGTGGAGCCGAGCTCCTTATTCAAGAGAGTGAGCAGACAATCTTTTCGTTGCATGGGATTAACAAGATAGAGACGATGCGTAATGCCTTCTGCAGCCTTCCCCTCAGGGAGTATATCGATTCTTAAGGGATCATTTAAATATCTTTGTGCTAATTGTTCAATGGCATAAGGCATGGTGGCTGAAAACATCATGGTATGACGTTTTTTGGGCAGCATTTTGAGAATGGATTTGATCTGTGGCAAAAACCCCAAATCAAGCATGTGGTCTGCTTCATCAAAAACAAGTTCTTCAATATTATTGAGACTAATAGTGCCACGATTTAAATGATCGAGGAGGCGCCCAGGAGTCGCAACAATAACATCAGGTCCTCTGCGCAGGTCTTTTATTTGTGGTCTTATGGGCACACCACCAATCAGGCAAACTGTCATCAATTCATGATGTCTTCCAAAAAGATCAAGAAAGGCCTTTGTCTGCAAGGCAATCTCTCTTGTGGGCGATAGCACAAGCCCTCTCACGCCTTCACCATGTTGCAAACGTTCGGCAATCGGGATGACAAATGCCGCTGTTTTACCTGATCCGGTTTGAGCTAGCCCAATCAAATCACGCCCTAAAAGAGCAGGCGGAATAAGATCCGATTGAATTGGTGTGGGATGTTGAAAGCCAATTTGGTTAAGTAATTTTAGAGTAGCCTCTGAAAGTCCCAGAGATTGAAAATTTTTATCTGTTGTTAAAACAGGGTGTTGACCGATAGTATCCATAAGTTGGGATTCTTATAGTCTAAAGAGCCTCAAGTCGCAAGACCTCTTAGGATTGCTGTTCAGAGGTCAGGCTCTGATTAAAAACAAATCAACACATCATGTCTGTTGGTCAATAGTGAAATACTACACATCTTCTTGTTTTTACGGTGTTTTATCTTCTTCATATTATGGACTAGCCTTTCCCAAACAAATACATATTAATAATATTTTTAATAAACGACTACTCTGAACATTGATAAGAAAAATATAATTTCAATGCGTTATACGATAGGATCCCTATTGGCACAGCACTTGCTAAATAGAAGCATAGCGGGATTAAAGGAGTTTCATTGACGTTCTTAAAGGATAGAATTTCAAATTCGATAAAGTACCCAGGTACTTAAAAAAACAACTTGATAATTCCAAGTGTTAGTTTTTTATGGTTTTATGATAAAAAATAAATTCTATAACCTTATAATCATAGGTTTGCTTATCTTGGTTTCTTGTGGAGAATCATCAAACACCCCCTCAAATAGTGATGATGATCCCATAACAACGAATTGGACCTCCGTAACAGCAGATAGCAAAGCTGGTTCAGGCATTGATCCAAACATCGCCATTGATTCTAACGGCTATGCCCATGCGTGCTCCTACAATGCTAATGTTAAAGATCTTCGCTATGCCTATTATGATGGGAGTGATTGGCAAGCCGAGACAGTTGACTCAGAAGGTGATGTAGGTGAAGAATGTGGGATAGCCATCGATTCTCAAGACAGACCTCACATTAGCTATGTAGACGCTACAAATGGCGGCCTCAAATATGCCATTAAATCAAATGACTCATGGAACACAGAAACAGTAGAAAGTCACAATGGTTATTCTACCATGGCAACATCCATTGGCATCGATTCAAATGACAACCCACACATTGGTTATAATCTTGCAACTGAAGATAATGACGATTCATCATTAAAGAAAGTTCGTTATGCCCATTATAACGGTACTGATTGGGTAATTGCAGGCGTTTATACAAATGGGCAAGATTGCATTTTTGCCTTAGACAGTGCTGATAAAGCACACTTTGCATTCATAGCAGGTTCAGATGATGCTTTGCGTGTTCATTACTCTACGAATGTTACAAGTGATTGGGTAGATACAGAAGTTGATTCTTCAACAACTGCCGGGGGTGATATAGGGATTGCTTTGGATTCTAGTGATAATCCAAATATCATTTATAACGATTATGGAAATGGGGCTGTCATGTTTGCCTATAAGAATGGTAGTTCTTGGAGTTCGTCCACAATTGCTTCAGATGTGGGTTCAGGAGAAGGTGTAAAAATAACTGTGAGTAACAATGATAGTGTTCATGTTGTTTTTAACGATGATGAAAATGAAAAACTCATGTATGGCATCTACAATGGGGAAGAATGGTCTTTAGAGCAAATTAGCAAAATGGGCAATCCCAGCATTGCTGTTGATGTCTCTCATAACCCCCATGTGGCTCATTATTATAATACAGGCGGAGGAAATTCAGATGATGAAGCTGTTCTCAAATATTCTATTAAGGAATGAACCTGTTCCCTAAAATTCAAAGTTATAAGGTTTTAATTGTTTATTAATTCTTTATAAGACCCCGTGATAAGATTGTCTTGCGTTATTCCAAAAACTGTTAACAACGCTCTAACTTTCGTATATTCAGATTCTTCTTCTTTTGGATCTTGATACACAGCCTCAAACTCAAAAAACAAACCAAGATCTTTTACAGTATCTAAATGAACGCGAACATTCTCTATTAAATAAATATCTCTTACTTTATCGACAATAACAGCCACACCAAAAAGTTCTGTGAATAGCCTTTTACATGTTAGGGCATCAGAAACAGAGATTACCAAATAATCACTTTTTTTAGGGCCTTGCTGAGCAGGTCTCATGTAAGGAATAAGTTGTGCACCACTCAAAGATGATTCTCTGAGTTTCAAACGCCCTTGAGGGGAATTAAAATAAGTATCGATTTGATGATCTGTGCCAACGAATTTAGCCTTAAGCTTTTCAAGAATACTTTTGGCTTTATCATGGTCCTGGTATTTTGCTTTTATTTCAATGTTTGGCATGGCTAAATATCTACCTCTCCTCAATCTTCTCCTTATCACCGCAAAAGGGATCACGCTCAGCGGGATAAAGGAGATAAGGCTCAAGCTGCTAATATCTTTATAAGATTTATCCCTAA
>JAHJDR010000392.1 GCA_018812345.1 bacterium
AGGATAATCTTCATTTAATATAACTTGCATATTCTATGAGCCGACGAGCCGGTGAGCCGATGAGCCAATGGTTCATGGGTTCCGCAGCGCTTCGGAACAGTCTAACAATAAGGAGTCGGTCTTTTAATACTCATATAATATCAATGCAATAGAAAAATATTTTTTTGGGGGTCAATGGGTCAACGGGTCGATGGGTCGAGGGAAAAGAAAAACTCAACTGATATAACTTGTTGATTTGATAGTATATTTATTGTATCAATATTTGCTATGCCTGTTAAGAAAACCAATAAAATAAAGCGCACAATCCAGAAGGCCCCAAAACTCAAGCAACTCATTGATACAAAAGAGGGTTATGCGACAAGTTTTGATGGCACACGTATTTGGTATCAAACACAGGGAGAAGGAATACCCATTATTCTCTGTAATGGCTTAGGTTGTTCTCTGTTTTTTTGGAAACATATCATTTCACATCTCAAAAAAAACTATCGTATTATTGTTTTTGATTGGCGTTGCCATGGTAAATCAGAATCAACTTATGATGAGGAAAAAATGACTGTTGATGCCCTCACCCAGGATTTGCGCGCTGTTATGACACAACTCAAAATCAAACAAGCCATAATAATGGGGCATTCAATGGGCACACAAATCATGTTCAATTTTTATGGAAAATATCCAAAAAAAGTTCTCGCCCTTATTTCCTGTTGCTCAACCTTTGGCAAACCCATGGATACCTTCTATAATTCCCATACATCTAAATATGTTTTTGCTGGCTTATATATTTTTAATCATCTTTTTCCTAAAGTCGCTAATAAAATAGGTTTTCTCTTAGGTAAAAATCCTTTCTACTGGCAAATGGGCACAGCTCTGCGTATGCTTAATCCTGGCTTAGCAGATCGCAGCGCTGTAAAAGAATATATCGAGCATTTTACCTCCATGGATTCTGCCATTCTCACAGACTTTGCTAAAAGCCTGCAAGATTATAATGCTGAACCCACATTAAAAAGAGTCAAAGTTCCCACCTTAATCATTGCAGGTGAAGATGATACCTTCACACCTGTTTGGCTTTCAAAAAAAATGCATCATCTCATTCCTCATTCAGAACTTATGGTCATAAAAAAAGCCTCTCACATAGCCCTTATTGAACAACCAGCCCTCATTAATTTACGCATAGAAAAATTCCTTTCTGAAAAACTTTAACAAAAAACTAATACTTGCCATTAAAATAGGACCTGAATATATACCCTTCTCAGTAATATTACCCTAATATATAAAGGAGTTAAGCATGAAGAAAGTCATGGTCATTATAATAAGTGTTGTTCTCATTAGTTCTTGTTCCTATTTTCAACAACACACACAATCTCAAGCAGGCACAACAAGCGCCCAAACAATTTATGATCTTAACAAAGTTAATGAAGGTCCTATGGTAGTTAAAGTGGGATCAACAACCATTCACCAAGGACTTCTGGACCTACTTTCTACACTTAACCCCAGAATTAAAGCACAACTTTCGAACCCCATGACGCGTAAAAAAATCATCAGCTCCTTAGTAGAACAACAACTGCTCTATCAAGAAGCCATTAAGCAAGGTCTTAATACAGCTGAAGATGTTGTGGTTAAATCACTTCTCAATAAACATGTTATTATTTCGAATGCGTTATTAGAAAAGGAAGTCGAAAAATCCATGCAATCAACCTATGAGGAACGTAAAGAAGACCAATTCACTAAAAAGAAAGTTTCTCTTATCGCCAGCTATTTTGTTCCTGAAGAATCACGTAAAGATAAGAAAAAAGATGTCCAGCCAACAGAAAAAGACATAAAAGCAGCTCTCGACCGTATCACAAAAATCAAAGCAGAACTTGATAAAGGTGGCGATTTTGAAAAAATTGCTAAAGAAAAATCAGATGACAAAATGACAGCAAAAAAAGGTGGCGCTGCAGGCAAAATTTCAAAAGATGATAAACGTTTTATTCGTCTTGGTTTACAGGAGCTCATTGATGCCACATTCAAAATGAACAAAGATGAGATCTCTGCTCCCATTAAACTAGCTAATGGTTATTATATTATTAAAGTTACATCTGATCCTTTTACAGTTCCCTTTGAAGATGCCAAACGTGTTCTTGGCTTTGAATTACAAAACAAAGTAAAAGAAGACCTCATTAACAAACTTAAAGCTAATGCCAATATTGAGTATGCTGCTACTTTTCAACCTGACAGTACACCCACGGCAGCACCACAAGCTAAGAAAAAAGGACACGGTCACGATGATGGCCATGGTCATGGAAAAATGGATAAAGCTAATAAAATGAAAAGCATTGCTGACACGATAAATAAACAAACAATGACCAAAGAACCTACAACTAAAAAAGAAGACGAATAAAAATAGCCCTAGGACATAAAACACCATGACAGAACAAACAACGTATAAAAATGCTGGCGTTGACATTGAAGCTGGCAACGCTCTTGTTCATCAAATCAAAGATGTGGCGAAACAGACACATCGTCCAGAAGTCCTCAGTCCTATTGGAGGTTTTGCAGGTTTATTCTCGCTCACTAAATCTTTAGTTAAAAATCCTGTGCTTGTTGCCGCCACAGATGGTGTTGGCACAAAATTAAAGTTAGCTCTTGATGAAAACAACCTTACAGGCATTGGACAAGACCTTGTTGCCATGTGCGTTAACGATTTAATTTGTTGTGGGGCAGAACCTCTCTTTTTTCTCGATTACTTTGCTACGGGTAAACTCGATTTAAAACAAGCTCACACAGTAATCACCTCCATGGCTACAGCCTTAAAAACAATCAATTGTACTCTTCTTGGTGGTGAGACAGCTGAAATGCCTGGTCTATATCAAAATAATGATTTTGATATAGCTGGTTTTTCTGTCGGAATTGTTGATGAAACCAAAATTATATCAGGGCAAACTGTTCAAGAAAATGACATCATCATAGGAGTCAACTCATCTGGTCCCCATTCAAATGGTTACTCCCTGATTAGAAAAATTATTGATGATCATAATCTTGATTTGGAAACTATTCTCCCACACTCAAAAATAAAACTTAGCCATGCCCTGCTCGCCCCCACAGAATTGTATGTAAATCCCATTTTAGCCTTAACAAAAAAAATCACCATTAAAGCCATGGCTCATATCACAGGTGGTGGTTTTATTGAAAATATTCCTCGTGTCTTACCCAATGATTTCCAAGCTCTTATTGATCATCAAACAGTTCCTGTAGCAGAAGTTTTTTCTTTCTTACAAGAGCAGGGAAAAATTGCACAAAAAGAAATGTGGCGCGTTTTTAATATGGGAATTGGTTTTGTTCTCGTTGTATCCCCACAAGATGTAACCACTGCCATGACTACTTTTGACAAATTTTCCTTGGCAGCACATTGCCTAGGGACAATAAAAAAGAAAACAGATCCCAAACAAGACAAAATTCAAATTGAATAATTCTTTATGGCCAATAACGCAAAAATGAAAATTGTTGTACTCGTATCAGGACGGGGCACAAATTTACAAGCTATCATTGATGCCCAGCAAACAAAAACTATTGCGAGTCGCATCATTATGGTCATATCAAATAAAGAGAATGTCGCCGCTCTCGACCGAGCTGAAAAAGCTAACATTCCCTTTCAAGTGATCACCTCAAAAGGAAAATCAAAAGACGTATACAATAAAGAACTCCTTAAATCACTTCAAACCCTCAACCCAGACCTCATTGTTTTGGCTGGTTATATGAAAATTCTTCCTTCCTCTGTTATAAACTGTTTTCCTAATAAAATCATAAACATACACCCTTCTTTGTTACCGTCTTTCCCTGGTCTTAAGGCCCAGCAACAGGCGCTCGATTTTGGTGTAAAAATCACAGGGTGCACTGTTCATTTTGTTGATGAAGGCTGTGATACAGGCCCCATTATTCTCCAAGAATATGAGAAAGTTCACAATAATGATTCCCAGAAAAGTCTTTCATTGAGACTGCTCAAAAAAGAACATGCCGCATTGGTACAAGCCATTCAACTTATTGAGAATAATAAAGTTATTTTACAAGATCGCAAAACTTTGTTACGAGAGGAACCATGAAAAAGAAAATTTTTTCACAAATAATCATGACTGTTCTCATGATCACAATCCCTTTAAGTGCGTGGGCCTATGACGATGAGTATGCCACAACCACCAGTTACACAAGAACTGTTGGTGTCAATGTAATGGGCAATATCCAACTCGTGGATACTCTCCCCGTAATGGATATGGGCATTGGTGGTGGCATTTTCTTTGATTACCGTTTCAATCAGCGCTTTTCTTTCATGCTTGAAGGTTTTTTTACATTACAGAATGGAAAAGGCGCTAGCGCAGCTGAAAATACCATCTACTTTTTCGCTATCCCTGCAGCCACATTTAAAGTTTATTTCTTAGATAGTTTAGCACAGATTGATCCGTATATTGGGGTCGGCGTTGGTTTTTACGGCTTATTGGAAGGTGATGATAGCAATAACACAGGTGGTTTTGGTGTAGGCGCTCAAATTGAAGTTGGTTTAGAATATCTGGTTGCCGATAATCTTGTTCTAGGCGTCGGTGGCACCTATCGCTCCATAGGAATTATTAACAGTTTATCAGGAACGGCCAATGCCTCTGTATACATGCCCTACACGTTATTTGGAAGAATTGCTTATAGATTTTAATCGGTTAGTCCTGCGTCGCTAAAGCTATGCAGGACAAGCATAAATATGCTTGAAAAATATTGTGACATATTAATCATTGGTGATCATTTACCTGGACTTGTAACAGCGGCTTTCTTAGCTCGCAGGGGCCTCTCCGTTCAAGTTATAGATACAGATCTTTTTAGCAAACACCCTAAAAAACCTGATCCTGTTTGCTTAACAAATATTCATTCAAATCTATTGCGTTCAATATTAGGACGTTTGAATGTTCCTGAAGTCACTATCCAGTCAGTTCTTAACCAAGATGCCACATTACAATATGTCTATCCAAAAAGCAGAATTGATATTTTTCATAATCCCATGGATTATTTTGATGAAGTGGAACGTGAATTTAAAGATAACTTCAAAGAAATAAAACGTTTTTACGAAAAGCAATCAAAACTCAGACATAGAAC
>JAHJDR010000393.1 GCA_018812345.1 bacterium
TGACAATTGACAATAAGCAATAGGCGATATGCAATTGAAATTTTGGATATTGGATATTGATTATTGAGTATTGGCTATTGAAAGAAGAATACTCTTTTTTACATCCTCACAATTACAATAAACAACCCCCGGCAAAGATGTGATAGGTTTATTATAAGTGATTGGTGAACCCTCTAAATCACAAACAATCCCTCCAGCTTCTTCAATAAGAATATGACCCGCGCAAATATCCCATTCATTTTTGGGACTTTTGGTGAAGGTTCCATCAGCACATCCTTGAGCAATGTTCGCCATCTTAAAAGCAGCACCACCACGTGGTGTTAGTTGAAAAGTGTTTTGATATTGATCCCACTCACCGCGTTTATGTTCACTCACACTCACTAAGAGATGTGGTTTCTCTTGAGCCACAAAATCTTTTACATGAATGTTTTTTCCATTGCGCCAGGCTCCTTGATTTTTGAGTGCTTGAAAGAGATCTTTTGTAATGGGGTTATAGATAACGCCAAGAATTGGTACGTTGTGTTCAATCAAAGCGATGGAGATGGCGAATTCTGGATTTTTATTTATAAACTCTTTTGTGCCATCAAGAGGGTCTATAATCCATACGCGTTTCTTTTCAAAGCGCAACGTATTGGTAAGATCCTCTTCTGATAGCCAGCCATCGTGAGGAAATTTATTTTGAAGAATGCTTTTAATAATTTTATTAGCAGCCAGATCGGCTTCTGTTACAGGGTCATCAGGGGCTTTTTCAGAAATACGATAGGAGGTTTCGTAGAATCTCGAAATAGCTCTTCCTGCCTTGAGCGCTGCTTTAGTAGCTGCCTTTAATTCGTTTTTAAGTGGTCTGTCCATATTCTTGATTATAAACGGGTTTGCTTGTATGGTCAAATATATGAAACCAAATAACATTGACCACATAGCCATTGCTGTTGCCAACATTGATGATGCCACCAAACTTTATAACCAGCTGCTCAATGCCGAGCCACAACATATTGAAGAAGTTGTGGATCAAAAAGTTATGACAGCTTTTTATCCTATAGGCGATTCCTCTGTTGAACTTCTCGCACCAACGAGTGACGAAAGTCCTATAGCTAAATTTATTGCTAAGAACGGAACGGGCATGCATCACATAGCCTTTAAGGTTTCTGATATTGAAAAAACATTGAAAGAACTTAAAGACAGAGGGTTTAGACTGATAGATGAGACACCACGCCAGGGTGCTGGTGGAAAGAAAATAGCTTTTGTTCATCCTAAATCTACTGGGGGCGTTCTCATTGAGGTGTGTGAATAGTGAGCCTTACCTTTTTCATATCCCTTCGTTTTTTATTTACAACAAGCAAGATGAAGCAAGTGGGGTTGTTTACACTTGTTTCCCTGATTGGCATTGCTGCTTCTGTCATGTTATTTCTCATGATTGACGCTGTTATTAATGGACTGACAACGCATTTGAGAACAACACTCATTGGCTTTGAAGCGCCATTGTTTGTTTCTATAGAGCAAGATGAAGATCAAAACGTGCTCAAAGCACTACAAGATTTTAAAAGTAAGCATCCCCAAATAACTATTCAAACAAGTATGGTCAAACAATTTGATGGTCTCATCAGTCTTGTGGGACAAGCACCGCTTGGTGTTATTATGAGGTCGGTAGAAAATATCTATTTTAAGGAGAAAAAAGATAAGCTAGCGATTCATTGGTTTGAAGGGTTTTCAGAAGAAAATTTCTTAGCACAAAATGATCTCATTGTTTTAGGAGGGCGTGTTTACGAAAATTTAAAATTTATGCCTGCTGATGACGAGCAAGTGATGATCATACATCCTTTTGCCGATATTGGTCCCTCGGGCGAAATTGAGCCAACGGAAAGACAGTTTAGAGTTGCGGGTATTTTTTCAGCTGGACGTCTTGATTTTGATGAATCATATGTTTTTATTTCGCATGCGGGAATGAACACCCTTACTAATGATGCCATGCTCAAAAAAGAGATATTCGTTTTTCCCAGTAGCCGAAAACTTATTCCTAAAATAAAAAATATGTGGAATCAGATAGAAGCTAATAAAAACTTTCCCATGGTTTCCTGGTATGACCGTAATCAGACTTTATTTAAGGCCATGAAACTTGAAAAAATGATGTATTTCATCATTTTTATTTTTGTTCTTCTCATATCCTGTTTTAATCTTATGGCCTTGATTACTATTTTTGGTATGACAAAAGCATCAGACATTACAGTATTGCGGAGTTTGGGTTTATCACTGAAAAAACTCAAAAGTGTTTTCATGACCATTGGTATGTTATTAGGGAGTTTTGGTGCTATAACAGGCCTCAGCTTAGGCTACGCGCTGATCATGATCGCAAAAGTAAGTGGCTTGCACTTACCAGAAGCCTACGGGTTTACTTTGTTACCTATTCTCATTAATTGGAACACCTTTTTTCTCTTACTGGTTTGCACACCCATTTTTACAGGTCTTATAGCCTATCTACCAGCAAAGAAGATTTTAGAAAGGAAGATTATCGAGACTCTATGACCCTAATGAAATTTCTCATAAAACGTTATCTTTTTACTTATTCTGAAAAAAATCTTCGTGCGTGGATTATTGTTTTATCATCTTTAGGGATTTTCATTGCCTCATGTCTTGTTTTAATCAGTTTAGGTGTTTTATCAGGCTATCAACGCGTGTATAAAGAAGCCATATTAGGTTTTAGTTCACATCTTATTATTTATAATGAAGTCGGATTAACGCCCATTCAAATGCAGGAGACCGAAACCTATTTAGCACAGAAAGAAAATGATTTTGCTTTTTCGCCGTATCATTTTTACGAAGCATTAGCCCCCGGAAAAAAGGGGCCAAAACCCATTATATTCAAAGGAATTGATCCGCAGAAAAAATCTGCTGTTTATCCCATGCAGTTTCAGAACCTAACAAAGGGGATGGCTAATCAGGTTTTTGTGGGAGCTGATCTCATTAAAGAGCAACCTGAAATAAAAACTCATGGAATTTTAAAATATTTGGTAGCCTCCAAAGAAGGCGAAACAATTAAAACAAGTATTGGGCAGGTACCTGTTCAGGGCACTTTTAATAGTGGGTACTATGATTTTGATTCACGCTTTGTTCTCATGCCCATGAGTTTGTTAACAAAGCTTTTTTTAAAGGCACCTCAGGTGAGTGGTTATGAAATACGATTGCATAATTTAAATGATCTGGAGCGTATAAAGACAGAACTAAAAGAAAAATTTTTTTATGCACATGATGTTTTGACATGGGATGAGCTTAATGAAAGTTTATTGACAGCTTTGATGCTTGAGAAAACAGTCGTTTTTGCGATCGCATTTCTTGTTCTCATGATTGCTTGTTTGAATATTTTTGGATTTAATTTTCTCTTTTTTGCCGGTCGTAAGAAGGATTTTATGATTTTATCAGCACTAGGCATGGCCAATAAGCACTTACGGCACTTATTGGCATTAATGAGCTTTATTTTAGGTGGTGTTGCTGTACTCGTGGGATCTATTGTTGCTTTGCTCGTGCTCACGTGGCTTAAGCAGGAGCCAGGAATACCCATGGATCCAACGATATACTATGTAAATAAGATTCCCGTATTTTTTGAGTATTCCTGGTTTTTCCTCTTTTTTGCCGGGGCCCTTATATTATGTTATTTGACCAGTGTTATGGCCGGAAAAGTACTTTTAAAACGTTACCTCACAGCCAATTTAGCTGATTAAAAATAACAATGATCTATATGATATTAAGACTTTACGTCTTCATCAATTCGCGATACGGGTTCGCTGCTCATGATTGAAGTAAAAAAAGTTAGTAAAATCTTTACCCATGCCCAAAAGGAAATTTACGCTCTTAATGACGTTAGTTTTCAGCTGAGTTCAGGGGATAGTTTGGCCATTTGTGGTGGTTCAGGAGCTGGTAAATCAACATTATTAAATCTCATTGGTGGGTTAGATCAACCCAGTTCAGGCCAGGTTATTATAAATGGTAAAGATACAGGGGCTTTCAAAGAAAAAGAGGAAGCTCAGTTCAGAAATGAAAATTTGGGTTTTGTTTTTCAGTTTCATCATCTATTGCAAGATTTCAGCATTGAAGAGAATATCATGATGCCTTTGCTAATTAAGGGTACGTCAAAAAAACAAGCAAAAGAAAGTGCACAGACGATCTTAAATCAAGTTAGTTTAGAAAAAATGTATGATCGTTTTCCCAGAGAGTTATCTGGTGGTGAGCAACAACGAGCGGCTATTGCGCGGGCCATTGTTCACAAACCAAAGCTTTTACTTGCTGATGAGCCAACGGGCAATCTTGACGATGAGAATGCTCACCATGTTTTTGAATTGCTTTGTGAACTAAACCATGATTTAAGGGCGACCTTAATTATGGTCACACATAGTCAAACATATGCAAAAAAATTAAATCATATTATAGAGTTAAATGCAGGTGTTGTGGCTAATTATCATTAATTTTATGTAATGGGTAATGCTTTATGCTCAGAATGAATCGGTACTGGTTTCTCATACTATTGTTAAGTTTTGTTATCTCAGCAACGGCTATAGCTGCGGTTAAAATTGTCAATGTTGATTTCAATGGATTAGCTACTGTTTCAGAGCGAGTGGTTCGCAGTCGTATCAGTTCTATTGAAGGAACGCCATACACAACAAGCGCGATAAAAAAAGATATTAAAAGTTTGTATAAAACAGGTCTCTTTAAAGACGTACAGGTACAGAAACAAAATATTGCAGGTGGTGTGAAAATCATTTTTACTGTTGTTGAAAAAAGAACTGTTGGTAAATTAACCATTCAAGGCAACAAAAAGATTAAAACAGACAAACTCCAGGACGTCTTGCAAATTCATGCCCTTGATCAACTTGATTCCGCAAAAATAGCAAAAACACGAAATGCTATCTATAAATTATATGAAGAAAAAGGTTATTTTCTTGCTGATATAAAAACAAAAATTGAACCGTATGATCTTGATAAAAACCAAGTTGAGCTTGTAATCCAAATTGATGAAAACAAATCTGTTAAAATTAGGCGCATCAAATTCATAGGTAATCATGTTTTTTCGGATAAAAAACTGCGTAGTGTTATCAGAACAAAAGAAAAAGGGTTTTTATCATTTATTACAGAATCAGGTAAACTTGAAAATGAAAAGCTTAACACAGATCTTCAGATGTTACGCTTCCATTATTTGGATAATGGTTTCATAAAAATCAAAGTTGAAGAACCGCTCATCACACTCACGCGAGACAAACAATCCATTTACATCACAATACCTGTTAGAGAAGGAAAAAAATATAAAGTAAATAATGTTCGTGTTGCTGGCGATATACTCACAACAGAGGAAGAGCTTCTCAGTCAATTAAAAACGAAAAAGGATTCACTTTATCGCAAGTCTCTTGAAATTCAAGATTTGCAAACTCTTGAGAAGATCTATGGTGACCAAGCCTATGCCTTTGCTAATATTTATCCTCACTTTGAAACAGATGATAACACCTTAAAAGCAGATATTACATATTATATACAAAAAGGACCAAAAGTTAAGGTAGAAAAAATTATCATCAAAGGCAATGAAGTCACACGTGATAAAGTGATTCGTCGTGAAATGAAACTGATTGAAAATGCATGGTTTAGTCAGTCAGCACTCGAGCGATCACGAGCAAGACTTTATCAATTAGGTTACTTCGAAACTATTAATATTGCAACGCCTCGTGGATCTGCAGATAATTTTGTTAACATTGTTATTGATGTTGTTGAAAAGAATACAGGAACAATTAGTGTAGGCGCTGGTTTTTCTACATTAGAGAGCTTTATTTTTACAGCTACTGTTCAAAAAGAAAATTTCTTTGGCTTAGGTTGGAGTGGTGGTGTTTCTGCTAATATTTCAAAACTTAGACAAGATATAATGCTTTCCTTGTCTGATCGCTATTTTCTGGATTCGAAGTGGTACTTTGGCCTTACTTTTCAGCGATTCATGTCTCAGTTGAATAGAGATTTTGATCAAAATCGATTTGGTGGTACTGTGACCTTTGGACGAGAACTCATGGATTTTTTCCATATGCGTGTTGGTTACATGATTGACGATATTGAAGTGTTAAATTTTTCATCGCAAGTACCACAGTTTTTTCAAGATAATGCTTCAGGCTTAACGAGTGCTGTTTTTGGCTCTTTAATTTATGATAGACGTGATAATCGCGTTTCTACAAAAAAGGGATTTTATTCATCAATAAGAACAGAATATTCCACGCATTATCTAGGCGCTTCGAATAACTATGTTCAAGTTACAGCAGACAATCGTGTGTATTTTAAATTACCTTTAAATCTTGTTTTAAAAGGTCGCGGCATGTTTGGGTATATCAATTCACTTGATAGTAATCCTGTGCCACTATTCAATAGATTTTTCTTAGGAGGTGTGAATACCTTAAGAGGGTATGACATCAATTCGGTTGGACCAGAGCTAAATGTTCCCCAAAACTTAACAGGAGGTGATTCATCTTTTGTTTATGGCGGGAATAAAATGCTACTTTTCAATACTGAGTTAGAAATACCTGTATATGCCAAAGGTGGATTCTTTCTCGTGGGCTTTCTTGATGCGGGTAATTCCTATGGAGAGAGTCAGAACATTGATTTGTCAAGTCTAAGGTATGATTACGGTTTTGGTGTTCGCTGGCACTCTCCCATGGGGCCTTTACGCTTTGAGTGGGGCTTTCCGATTAATAAGAAAGAAGGCGAATCTGGACTAGTCTTTAACTTTACTATTGGACAAAGCTTTTGAGGCTTGATCTCATAAGCGAGTTTTTGTAACAAAGATTGGCTCAGAAGACGTAGGTCTACAAGACTGAAAATTTATCAATTTTAAA
>JAHJDR010000394.1 GCA_018812345.1 bacterium
CAGATCGAACAATTCTTTGCTTGTTTTGTCCGCGATTAAAGACATGATACCAAGCACCATCAAATTCTATACGTAAAGGGCGCGACATTTTTTATGTGTAACATGCCAACCTATCTAATGTCAAGCCTTGACCCCTGGCCCCGACTTTTTCTTCTTCTTAGTTATCGATTCCCATACACCTTTAGCGAGTTTACGAAATTGGAGGGTGTAGAACATTTCCAAATAACGGCGGGTTTCTGTGCGTTCTAAGTTAGTGACAAATTTCCAGAATCCATAAATGCGAGAATAAGTCATCAGGCGCTTTGCATAGAGATCCCATGTGTAATTTTCTTCCACACGTTTGAGAGATCCTTTAGAAATCTCTTCCCAATAGAGGGGCTCTTTTTTGCAGTTTTCAAAAAAATCTGCGATAATTTCTGCTGCCTGTCTGCCATGGTAAGGATCAATGTGAAAACCTGATTTACCGTGTACGATAATTTCTTGTGGGCCACCATTACATGTAGCAAATACAGGCAGTCCAGATGCCATTGCTTCAATGATCGTAAGACCAAAGGCTTCATAATGGGCTGGTTGAATAAAGGCGCCTCTTTTATCTGCAATGTAGCGATAGAGTTCCCCGTTACGGTTTTTTTCATGAAGAGAATCAATCCAACGCACTTTATCATCAAGTTTGTATTCGTTCATGAGGTCATGAAAGCGTTTGTTTTGTTCTATTTCTTCTTTGTCTGTTATGGCTTTAGGGTTTACTTTGCCGGCAACAATAAAAAGATTAACATGTTTTTGCAGATGTTTGTTGCGCGCATATAACTCTACAAGGCCAGCAATATTTTTAACGCGATCAAGTCTGGCCATTGTAAAAATTATAGGTTTGTCTTTGTCTGTCAAGTGCCCACGAGATGTCTTGCCATTGGGTTTGCCATAAATAAACTCTTCAATCTCTGGCAGAAAATTAGTGAGTCGTTTATCTGTTTCTGTGTAGGGAAAATAGACATCAGCATCGGCACCTGGTGATACAATATTAAATTTAGGATCAAAGACATTGATGCCTTTTACGACGCGATAAAGGCCTGGAAGGGTGAAAGAACTATAGGATTCATATTGACCTAAACTATTTTTTTGTCCGGCAATTTCTTGATAAGTACTGGTGATGATAAAGTCAGCTGTATTCATGGCAATCAGATCTGCTGTAAATTGGCAGGCAAAGTGATAGTCTTTATCATATTTTTTCCAGTAGAGATCTGATCCAGGGTACTTAGTCATTTCCAAAGCATGAGCAATATTACACTGGGTTATATGAAGTTTTTGTGACAAGAGGGAAGCCACCATATTGCCATCAGAATAGTTGCCAATAATGAGGTCAGGTCGTTGACCGAGTTCTGATAGAAGTTCTTTTTCCACGTCTTTTGCAAAACGTTCTATATAGGGCCATATTTCAAAGCGAGAAACCCATTTTTTCAAGACTTTACCTTTTGAATCATAAAACGGTACACGCAAGATGCGGGCATTTTTTGTGCCCATAACAGGTTCAAGGCGTTGGTTACAGGTTGTTTTCTCCGCATCAGGAATGAGTCGGGTGATAATGGTGATCTCCGGTTCAATTTTTAAACCTTGCTCATGAATGCGAAGTCGCATTTCTTTTTCCATGGCGCGTACTTGGTCGAGAATATAAACAACCTGACCACCGGTGTCAGGCATGCCTAAAACATTTGCTTGGCCAAAGTAGCCATGCGGAGAAAGAATGACCACATGAAAAATCATGGGAATGCGATTGAGAAATTCTTCAAGGTTGTTAGGAGAAGGGGCTTCTAAAATATCTGTGAGCAAACTCATTGTTTCATTAACACGTTTTACTGTGTGACCCCACCCTGGCGCAAAACCAAGATGCTCTAAATGGAAACTGATACTGTCCCATTCTAACATTTCATCTTGCATAGATAAAATATCATTAGCATGCCTTAACGCGCGTCGTAATTTATCAACAGTGTCAATGGTGTCAAGCAGCATGAGTTGTTGGCCTTGGCACTGATGGACGCGTAAAAAGGCAAGTAAGCGATCTAAACCAATTTGTGTGCCATAAAAAAGACGGCTTGATAAATGTCTGTTAAGATATTCCACGCCGTGACCAATGGAGCGCGCTTCACGCATAGTGGGAAAATCACGGTTAAAAGGCTGTAAGTCTATTTCTAAATGCCAATCAGAAACATTTTCAGGGCCTTGGATAATGCTTTCTTTAAAACTTAAAAAAGCTGTTACATCAATTTGATCAGCTTCTACCATTTCAGCATGAAAGCGAAAATATTTCCATCGCGCAATATACGGACGGGTTGCTACGTAAACATAAGGGTATTGGATGGCTACTTCACGGACAGTATCAAAAAGTTTGCTGAGGTCAGAATGTCTTAATGCAGGTTCTTTTGCTATGGCTTTAGCGAGCACGTCTTCTGCTTTTGCTTGTTGTAAAAAAGGTGCTTTTTGTTCACAAAATTCTTTGAGCAGAAGGTATGTTTGTTTTCTATTTTCCTGTATGTATTTTTTGATAGCGTCCATTTGTTCTTCCATTGTTGTTGTTCTCCTTAATCCGTTATGAAAAGAAATCAAAGTGATTGATAGCTTCTACAATGCCAGCAGCGTAATGGCCTTTAGCAAAATATATATTTCCTTCTTCTTTGAGTTTTTCCATTTCTGGGCTGTAATTTCCCACGACAACTCCTTTGACATCGCCTATGAGCATTTCGACATCGTTGCCAGAATCGCCAGCTACCAGAAGATTTTCAAAAGGTAAATCCCATTTGAGGGCAAAATATCTGAGAGCAGCCCCTTTTGAGGTTCTTAAGGGGAGAATATCTATGTGTTTGCCATGAGAAAAAATGACATTCACATGAATATTATTGCGCCTTAAGTAGGCTTTTATCATTTTTGCGGAAATAAGATGTGTGTTGTTTTTGGCGACATCATAGCTTAGCTTAAACTCACGTTGCTCCGAGGCTTTTTGTGTTATTAAGCCTTTTACCTTTTTCATGAGGCGTTTGACTTCATTTGGATTCCATCGATAATTGATGTGTTTTGACCACGCCTTATCAGGGATGAGTTGTGAACCGTAATAGATCTCACAGCCAACGCCTTTGATCATCACATCAGGAATGGGTATGCCCCATTCGATAAGTATTTTGACAGTGGCATCAATTGTGCGCCCCGTGGCTATACCAAACCCTAATTCATGGCGATGTCTTTTAATGATGCTGAGGAGTTTTTGAACACTCGCTTTATCGCCAATGAGAGTGTTATCGATGTCCGTGATAATGGCACGTTTAGCAACCGGCAGTCTGTTTTTTAGCAAGATGTCTGGCCCGAGCTGTGATGTTCGTTTGATAACCTTTTGACAGTGTTTTAAATAGGTTTCTGTGTGTGTGTTCCACGAAAAATGTTTTTTAGCGCCTTTAATACCGTTTTGAGACCATGTATCCCATTTTGATTCATGTGAAAGAACTTTTTTTATAGCGTCAGCGATATCCTTCGTGTCGTAAGGGTTTATTAATAAGCCATTTTGACAAGCTTTGATAATGTCTTGGGGACCGCCATGTTCTGTGGCAACAATGGGAATGCCGCAAGCAGCCGCTTCTATGAGTGTTAAGCCAAAGGGTTCTATCAAGGCAGGATTAACAAAAACGCCTTTTAGTTTAGAAGAGACTCTGTAAACATTGGCAACGTTTGATTCATGACCTTTGGGATAAGCGATATGACCATAGAGGTCATATTTGTCGATAAGTAAAAGAAGTTCTGTTAGAATGCTACGAGACTCAGCAGGCATTTTTCGAATGTTGTCGCGAGCGCCCAGAACTAAGACAAGATTGGCTTTTTCTTTGAGTGCCTTATCATTGGCATACGCATGAATAAGAGCCATTATATTTTTGCGTGTGTCAGGGCGGGACATGGCAAGGATGACAGGTTTTGTTGGGTCTTTGAGGAATCTTTTTAGATCATTAAAAAAAGGAGATTTTTTTAAGTTAATGTCTTGGGGAAAAAACTTTTTAAGATTAACACCGGGTGGAATGACAACCATGTGGTCTTTATGAAAATTATCGTAGAGACCATATTGTTCAATGACCTCTTGCAATGTGCTAGCCACAACGAGTTCTGCGTTATCAAGAGTGACTTCTTCAGCCTCAATACGTTGGGCGAGGTGATACTGTTTTTCAATACGGTCGTGATTGAGTGATTTATTGATGAGACGTCTTCTTTTAACACGACCTAAAGAGTGTCCTGTAAAGATCAGGGGAACACCAATAAGATTAGCGAGGTGACTGCCCACATAACCCGCATCAGCATAATGAGCATGTATGATGTCTGGTGATCTACCTGCTTTTCGGATGTGTTTTAAGGTTTGATCTGTAAAACTTTCTAAATGGGGCCAGAGAGATTCTTTGCGGAGGTAACGTTTAGGGCCACAGGGAACACGGATAATGTGAGCTTTTTCTGAAAGCTTTTCAATGCTTTTTGTATAAGAAACATCTACGGCAGGATCATATACTTGGCGCGTGAGGAGGTCGACGCGATCAACAAGCGGATTGTCTGCAAGGTGGTTGAGGAGATCAACGACGTACAATGTTTGGCCGCCCGTATCAGGATCTCTTCCCAATTCTAAGCGATCGCCTCGGATAAGGCCGTGAACACTGATGAGCAAAATATAGAGACCTTTTCTTTTAGCCATAAATCACCACTTTTCTAAAAGGTTTGTATAAAAACTTTTGTCTTCTGAAACAGCTCCTCGCAATTCACAAATACGACTAGCAAAATCTTGTGCGCGATTTGTGGTTGTTTCTATATTCCACTGATGTATCAAACCGTGTAAGAAAACGGCAGCAAAGGCATCGCCCGCACCCACCGTATCAATGACTTCTTTTTGTTTGGGCGCTGGTGGTTTGCCATAATAATTGGGAGTGAGCACAAAAGCACCTTTTTCGCCACAGGTGACAATAATTCCATTGAATTTATATTGATTTAGAAAGATTCGGGCTATTTCTTTGAGATCATTTTCTTTGTAGCCCAATTTATTTGAGAGAGTTGTGAGTTCATCGTCATTAATTTTTAACCAGTGGGCTTTTGAAAGTGCAATATTTACAGTTAGCATATCCCACCAAGGCATTCTTAAGTTTATGTCCACAAACACTGTGGGATTTAATGTTGTTATGATTTTGTTCAACGAATTTTGATTGTGTTTTGAACGCAAAGCTAAGGTGCCAAAGTATAAAAAAGTGTCTTTGCTAGCTTGCATTTGTGTGACAGCATCTGGAACCATGATGTAGTCATAAGCTTGATTCTTGAGTATGGAAAATGTGGGTTGTCCCTTTGTGACGGTAATCGTAACTTTTCCTGTAGAAGCTCTATCTGTTACCCCTATGCCATCAGTGGCCATGTCCCAGCTGGTCATTTTGGCCAAAATGGTTTTGCCTAAATCATCTGAACCCACAGAGCTTATGAGAAAAGGCCTGTTACCAAAGGCAGCCAGGTTCCGGGCAACGTTAAAGGGGGCACCTCCAAGCACTTGAGCCCCATCGTCAAAACAATCAAATAATACTTCCCCAAAGATAATGGGATTGTATTTTTGTGGATCAGAGTTTGTCATGAGCTAAGAATTGATTAACAGAACTATTTGAAATTGCAATGATTTTCCAAAACAAGCCTCTCTTTCAAAGGTGACGTTCCACTTTCGGACACAAAAGGTACCCTCACATTTCTTAAGACGAATTATGTAATGATTTGCAAATATCGTTTTTTTATTAATA
>JAHJDR010000395.1 GCA_018812345.1 bacterium
AATAATCTTTTTATGCCTGCAATTGGTACTGGGCAAGCCTTTGGCGAGGAAGGATTGTCACTGACGCACAAAGACGAAACGATTCGGGAAAAGGCATTTCAGAGAATGAGTGATCAGATAGTATGTGCAAAAAAAATGGGTGGGCACGTCATTATCGGGTTACTCCGGGGGATTCCCCCTAAAAGTGATGTTAATATCGCAGTAGATCTTTTTCGAGATTCACTGAAACCCATAGCTAAAAAGGCAGAGGAAGCGGGGGTTAATATTGTTATTGAACCAATTAATCGATATGAAACATCATTATTACATACTGTCGATGAAACTGTAGCTTTTATCAATACAGTGCAATCTGATTCGGTGGGGATCCTTTTTGATACCTTTCATGCTAATATCGAGGAAGTATCAATAGAAGCTTCAATAGAAAGATGCGGGGATAGACTTTTTCATGTCCACTTGGCAGATTCCAACCGATGGGCACCAGGACAGGGGCATATTGATTTTCCGTCTATTATAGCGACTTTGAAAAAGATTGGATATAACGGGTTTCTTTCCGCTGAGATTCTTCCCAAACCAACCCCGGAAGAAGCAGCAAAATATACAATTGGCTATATGAACAAGTTGCTCAGAACATGATATAGTGGTATTATCTTCTTTTTACTGCTCGTTTGATCATTTCGGTCAGGATTGCTTGTTTTCCCTTTTTAGAGGTAAGTTTTCTTTGCAAATAGGCTATAAAGTCTTCACTTCCACGAAGTATCATACATCCAATACCCTTGGGTTCTATTTCTCTTCCCTTCTTGATTGGTTCGGGTCTGTTCCAGCGAACTTCTGCTTTAGCCACTATTGTTTTTCTGCTATCATCCAATACGCTGAATTCAACAATTGTCCTGACTTCAGCATTTCCGATGGGACAATTCAATATTATTAGGTAGTTATAAAAAAGCGGGGGCACTACATTTTCCTTATTGATTCTTGGATTTAGATGATTTTACGTATAACACCAGTACGTTTAAGTCCGAAAGCTTGATATATATTCTTTTGATTTATAGTAACTTTTGACGGTAAGCGGTATTTATTTTTAGTTTCAAGATCTACAAGTATGCTTGATTGAGTGTGTAATAACTCATTTCTCAATTGCTCAAAACTCATCGGGGTCTGTTGAATACTTAATCTGTAGGTTGCTTGTTTTACTAATGTAAAAGCAAGAAAACAAAGTGAAATATGAGCTTTTATACGTTTTTCAGTCCAATGATATATTGGACGCATTTTAAGGTCATGTTTATTGACCCTAAAAGCTTCCTCAATTTGCCACAGACCATGATAGGTTTGCAAAAGTTCTTCTGGGGCTTTGCTTTTTACATTGGATATTACACCATAAAGGCCATCCCATTTAGCATCTTCATCTATCTTTGCTTCATTTACAGTTGCCTCACCATGAGATATCTGTAAATATTTTTTTGTACCATAATTTGGAATTATATCTTTTATTTTTACTTTTCCGTCTTTTACTTTTTTCATGAGTCGATCAACCAATCTTTGTCTATCAGCAGCATCCTTTTTTGCTCTGGCCGAATTGTAACTCACAACTAATCTTCTAGATTTATAATCATACTCTTTTACCCAATGTAATTTGTTGTCAAAGACCTTTGCATTAAAATCATCATCTTCTAGAATATCTTTTTTTGTTTTTTAGTTAGATTTTTTAGCCTAGCCGATACTACATAATTTATGTTTTTAGATTCCATCAAATCCAGGTTATCATTATTGAACATTGCTCTGTCAGCAACTAACAATACATTGCTTACTTCAAATTCTTTTTCCAGCTCATCTATCATATCAATTAATGTATGCCCCTCATAAGTATTGCCTGGAAAAAGTCTATACGTTATAGGAAGACCATTTGTTGTTGTTACAAGTGCTAAAACAACTTGAGATTCCTTAAATTTGCAATCCTTGCTGAATCCAAAATCTTTTAAATCATCTGTTTTTATGCTTTCAAAATAAAGAGTGGTTACATCAAAAAAAAGAACTTCGACTTTTGTTTTGAAATATGAAAGCGTTGTTTCACAAATTTTATTTTTTACAAGGTCTTCTTTCTCTGAAAGAAAATCCATCATTCTGTAAATTTTATCCAACGGAATTTTAATTCCATAATCCTCTTCCAGCACAGAAGCGGTTCTTCTCTTGCTTGTTGGATTTGCAATGCGTGCTAAAACGCAACTCTTCAGGATAGCATTTTTTTGTTCATCTTTTTTAAACTCTGATAAGATATTATCAAACCCAAGATCAGTATAAAGATTTCCAAATATATCTCCGATACCATCAATCATACGTTGCTCTTCACGAAGGTTACCAAGATCAACTTTGCCTTTGGCAGTTTCTTCTTTCTTCTTTCCAGAGAAAAAGTCTTCTGGTGAAAAAATAGGCAAGACAGGTTTCTTTTTATTTTTCATTTCGATGATAATTGATTGAGCCAGCTTTTTTAATTCTTCTACTTCCCGCTCTGTAACTGCTTGTCCTACATGCCTAATAATTTTTTGATGGACTTTATCTGCTTTACGATATGTTTCAACAATTTGAATTGAGAATTTCTCGTTATCTTTTTTCTTTGCTCTAACAAACATAAAAGAAAAGTATCATAAACTAAAAAGCAAGTCAAGTATTATATTTCTCCAGGGCACTACATTTTGACTTCAAACTCCCTCCCTATGATATCAACAAGTTAGAGCGTTTTTAGAGTAAATGACCATATGTTTTGCTGAAGTCAGGAAAAACAAGTGGTGAAGGATAATATCGATAACCACTTTTTTATGTATGATAAAATCTAACATGTTAAAATTCATAATCAGAACCAGCAGGAAGCCTCTTGCCAGCATGTTGTCCGTATAACGATATTGCAAT
>JAHJDR010000396.1 GCA_018812345.1 bacterium
AAAGAATTCTTAGCCGCCATACCGCGATTTCAAACAATCATTACTGAATATGCCAAGCTTGGGCTTGACGAACAAGCCTTTTACTATTTGATTAAAGCATTAACAAGCACAGAGCAAAAAGATCTTGCCAGTAAAATTCGCAGTGTTTTTGAAGAGCATTACCCTAATAGCTCTTACTTAAAACGATTGAAATAATTGTTCGCCTTTGTGCGACAAGGGAGTCCTTATGAAAGACATTTTTCAAACCATCCAAGAAGGTAAATTTTTCTTTAAAACACGAAATTATAAGCAGGCTGAAGAGCTTTTAAAAAAGGTTGTTGCTCAAAAAAAGGACTATGCTGATGTGCACAACTGCCTAGGCATCATTGCTCACGAAGAAGGCCGTTATGGGGAGGCTATTAAATGCTTCAAAAAAGCACTGCAAACAAATCCTCGTTATACTGAAGCCATGCTCAACTTAAGTATTCTTTATAATGATCTTGGCCAATATGAAAACGCCAAAAAACTCGTCAATAAATCACGAAAAGATGCTCAATCCAAAACAGCCGCCATGGACCCCTTTATGCGTTCAAAACTTGCTAACGCACATGCCGATATTGCAGACCGCTATCAAGGCGTAGGCGTTTATGATGAAGCTATTAAGGAATACCAAAAGGCACTCGACCTGGAAAACTATGGTGACATCCGCACAAAAATGGCTGTGTGCAAAAGAGAAAAGGGAGACCTTAAAGGTGCGTTGGAAGAACTAAAGAAATCTATTAAAACAAATGCAAAATTTGCTGATGCCTACATACAAATCGGCATAACATATTACGCCATGGGCAAAAAAACAGAAGCCCGTAGAGCCTGGACTAGCGCTTCTAAAAAGTTCCCTTCGAATAAAACGATCAAAATGTATTTACGCTTTACACAAAACACAAAAAAACATTGATCTATGATTCAGGTAAAAAACATCACGAAAAAATTTGGCTCCCTAACAGCTGTTGATAATATTTCTTTTGAAATTAACCCTGGTGAGGTTGTTGGTTTTTTAGGGCCAAATGGCGCGGGCAAAACAACAACGCTCCGCATGATAACAGGCTTTCTAACACCTACATGTGGTTCTGTCTTTATCAACAACAAAGAAACGCACAAAAGCCCTTTAGAAACAAAAAAAAGCATTGGTTATCTCCCAGAATCATCAACTCTGTATTCAGACATGGTTGTTATTGATTTTCTCTGCTTCATGGGGCGTATGCGTCGCATGACAAAAAAAGAACTGCTTAACCGTCTGCCTGAGGTTATCTCTCAGTGCCGCATCAACTCTGTTCTCGAACAAGGTATAGGCACGCTCTCTAAGGGCTATAAACAACGCGTAGGCCTCGCCCAAGCGCTTTTGCATGATCCTGACATTTTAATTCTAGATGAGCCCACCGTAGGCTTAGACCCAAATCAAATTGTAGAAATTCGTGAGCTCATCAAAGAAATAGGACAAATTAAAACCGTGCTTTTATCATCTCACATTTTACCAGAAGTTGTAAGCACCTGTTCCCGCCTTCTTGTGATTAACAAGGGAAAGCTCATTGCCCAAGGGTCTCCGGCAACACTCATGCAAACAGCATTAAAAAACAACAGCTATCATGTCACGCTCAGAGGCCCTCTTGAAGCTATCAGACAAAAGCTAACACAAACACCACACATCACGAAACTTGATGTTCTGGGCTCTGAAAAAGACTTGCACGATCTTTATCTTACTTATTCAGGAGATCAAAACAAAGCAGAAGATATCTTTCACATCGCGGCAGAACATAAATGGAGCCTGGCAAAACTCGTTAGAGAAACAGCATCACTTGAAGATGTTTTTAAGGATCTTACAAAACAATGAAAACAGTTTTTACACTAACATCAAAAGAGCTCAAAGAGCTCTTTTCTTCCCCTGTCGCTTACGTGTTCATGACCACTTTTTTGTTTTTGGTTTTTTGGCTCTTTTTTTCAAATTTTTTTGTCGTGGGACAAGCAAGCTTGAGATATTTTTTTGACTGGTTTCCTCTCTTATTCATTGTTTTTCTGCCAGCCATTACCATGGCTCGCTGGTCTGAAGAAAAAAGAAGTGGGACGCACGAACTCTTGCTCACGTTGCCTGTTTCAGAAACAACCCTAGTCCTTGGCAAGTTTTTTGCTTGTGTCATCATTCTTGTTTGCACCCTGATCCTCACAATACCTCTGGTTATCACAACCTCTTTTTTGGGAGACCTCGACACAGGACAATCTCTTGCCGCCTATTTGGGTGTTTTTCTGATGGGAATAACCTATCTGTCCTTGGGCTTATTTATTTCTGCGCTCACAAAAAACCAAGTCATTGCTTTCCTCTTCACGGTGGTTATCCTTTTTGTTTTGTATATTATTAACGAGCCGTTTGTAACAGCGTATGCCCCCAAAACCCTCATTCCCTATTTGCAGTATACAAGTTTGAGCTATCACTTTGAGGCGATGATGCGGGGCGTGCTTGATAGTCGTGATATTGTTTTCTTTTTAAGCTTAACGGGTGTTTTTCTATACAGCAACACGGCGTGTTTAGTAGCGCATCGTGTGCGTTTTTCTAAAGGTTGAGTTATATGTTTAAGTCTGTTTCCTACACCGTCCTCATTGTTGTTTTTGTGCTTAGTCTGGCCATGGCTCTCAATATCATTTCCTCTAAGGTTCACAAACGCTGGGATATTACTGACGAAAAGGAGTTTTCTCTCTCTTCAGCAACAAAAAACATCCTCTCGAAACTCGACGATATTTTAACCATACAGCTGTATTATTCAAACGATCTGCCGCCCATACTACACCCTATACAACAACAAATTGCAGACCTCATAGAAGAGATAAAGGCAACAGCAACACAAACAATTCTTATTGAAAACATTGCCCCCGACCTTAACGAAGAAACCGAACAGGAAGCAATCGCTCTCGGCATTGCCCCACTTGAGCTTAACATTAAAGAAAAAGATAAAATCGAACTTAAAAAAGTTTTTATGGGCATGGCCCTTTATTATCAGGACAAAAAAGAAGTCATTCCCATTGTCGTGCAAGTCAACAACCTCGAATACCAGCTCTCATTATCATTATTAAAACTTACACAAGGCAAGCTGCCACGCATTGGTTTATATGTTGGCTCTAACAGAGACCAGTATAGCTCTTTAAAAGAAATAATCTCCCAAATAGCGCAGCTTGTTCCCATTGAGGGTGACGAAAGCGCTTTAGAAGATAAAAACCTGGCGGCTCTTGTTATCGTGGATCCTGTGGAAATAAAAGACACCTTTGCAGAACAATTGGAAAATCTAGCCTTAAAGGGAACCAACATCATTCTTTTTACGGCCAACGTTACGATTAGCAACACTCTTATTCCTCAAAAAGTATCTTCAGGACTTGAAGACTGGCTAAAAGAAAAAAACATTATCGTTTCCGAGCAACTGCTCATTGACGCTTCTCAAAACATGCGTGCCGCTTTTAATACAGGCATGCTTCAAGTTTATATTCCCTATGTTTTCTGGGCACGAACGCTCAAACACGACTTAAACAGAGATCATCCTATCACAGCCTTAATAGAAGAGGTTCTGTTTCCCTGGAGCAATGCTCTTTTATTCAACACAGACAAAGAATCTGTCTGGACACCTTTAGAGCTCATTCACTCTTCAAAAACATCTTTTCTACAGCCAGAAGACATTCCTGATGTCAGCCCTGAATATTATAGCACAATGACGAAAACCCCCATACTACAAGAGCTGCCTCTCTCTGTTGTTCTCACACACAGCAAAAACAAAACAGCCGGCAAGATCTTTATCACCAGCACGCACCACCTTGTTCAGGACCGCTTTCTCACACAAGCACCATCCAATCCTGTTTTTTTATCAAATATGCTTGAATATTCTTCTTGGGGAAACGAACTTATCAACATTCGCTCTCGCGGCAAAACAACGCGCCCCATAAAACACTTAGTTGGTAACCATAAGACTGCCATCAAATGGGGTCACACAGCAGGAATCCCTGGCCTTGCTGTTTTTCTAGGTGTTGGTTCAATTCTAGTGGGAAGACAAAGAAGGAAGCGCTTTATTAAAAAGCTCAGCCAATAATACAAATGCTTTTATCAGGCCTTTCTAAAAAGCTTTAAAAAAGAAATCGCTTTAAATCGCTTAAAATTAAACCGGCTCTCTTCATCAAGAGAGACTTTCAGAACAGTTTTGAGAATAAACTGCGCAACTTTTTCTTTGCTTTGTTTTGGTATTCTTATTTTTTTACCATCATGGGCAATAAGTGTAACTTCGTTTTCATCGCTGCCAAAACCAACATTTTTTCCTGAAATTTCATTGAGAGCAATCCAGTCGAGATTTTTTTCTTTCAGCTTTTTCCGGGCATAACTAACACCTTCATGTGTTTCTGCCGCAAAGCCAACTAAAATCTGATGTGGTTTTTTTAACGTGCCTAATTTGTGTAAAATGTCGGGGTTTTTGACAAGCTTGAGCAAAAGCGTGTCCTCAGATTTTTTGATTTTTTTTCTAAAAGAATTTTTTATATGATAATCTGCCACCGCGGCCACCTTAAAAACAATGTCACTTGTTGGAAAGTGCTTCAGAACTTCTGTGTACATTTGCTTAGCTGTCTGAACCTCAATCACACGACAGTTTTTTGGCACAGACAAAGCTGTGGGGCCAGACACAAGAATAACAGAGTGTCCTGCTTTGGTGCATTCTTTTGCAAGGGCGTAGCCCATTTTTCCACTGGAATAATTTGACAAAAACCGCACAGGATCAATGGCTTCCTGGGTGGGACCTGCTGTTATTAATATTTTTTTCTTCTTTGCCATTTTAAACCTACTTGGCTAATACACACGTTAATACTAGCATAACAGTAATGACAAAACCATGAACCTGCAACGCATAATAAATAACCTCTTAATATTACTTGTCTTATACTCTTTGGGCGCCTGTATGGCGCCGCCCAAAAAAATGCCCGTATATTCACGAGAAGTCGCCACTATTGGTGATTTTGTTTTGGAAGAAGAATTGTTACGATTCAAAATGCGCCTTGAAATTAACAAGTTTCCTGAGGGAGTGTTTAACTTTACTAATCCCAACGAGCTCAAAGACGACAAAGATTTTCAGGAGTTGTTGAACACTGTTTTGAATAAAATGATTACAGACTTTGTGATTATTGCTTATGCGAAAAAAAATGGCATAGAAATCCCTCAAGAAATTATTAATGCAAAAGTTAACGACAAAAAAAAGAAGCTCAACCCAAAAGGCTTTGAAAGCCTTCTTCAAGAAAAAAACATTCCCTACAGCCGCTGGAAACAATTAGCGGAAAATGAAATACGCGTGCAGTATGTTCTTGATAAGGAACTGTCAGAAGGCCTTGTTGTCAGCCCTGCTGAAATTCGGGCCTATTACCATAAATACAGGGATGACTTTGTTGTTTCTGAACGCGTTCGAGCGAGGCAAATTGTCACGGACACTCTTGAAAAGGCGAGAGATGTACATGCGCGACTTCTTAATGGAGAAAACTTTGCCAAAATAGCAGTTAATCACTCACTTTCTCCTGACAGAACCCAAGGGGGCGATCTGGGCTTTTTTGCAAAAGGGAGCCTGCCAAAAGAATTTGATGAAACCTGTTTCAAACTAAAAAAAGGGGAAATAAGCCCTATTGTAAAAAGCGACTATGGCTACCATATCTTTAAACTACTTGACCGACAAGCGCCTGGCAGAAAGACCTTATTGGAAGCCTCTCCTCAAATCTATCAAAAACTATTTGAGGAAAAGCTCAAGAGCAAATATGATGCGTGGATTAGTAAAGCGCGTGCTGATGTAGAAATTAAAATTAACCACAACAGTTTAGACTCATTTTTCTTATGAAAAAATTTATTATTA
>JAHJDR010000397.1 GCA_018812345.1 bacterium
AAGATAGAGGTGGGGCCATCAGCACCGCCAATAATCCCAATTGCTGCCGCATCTTGTAGTGAAAAATTAATCAAACCACCAGACACACTTGTTAGCGCTAAGGCACCAATGAGCGTGGCAAAAATTACAAACTGCGCAGCTGCACCGAGAAGTGCTGTTTTAGGATTGGCCAAAAGAGGGCCAAAGTCAGTCATGGCGCCAACACCCATGAAAATAAGGAGAGGAAACAAACCATTTTGAATGCCCATGTTGTAGATAATGCCCAAAAAACCATTGGGACCCGCAATATCTGCTACGGGAATATTGGCTAATAGGCCACCAAAACCAATGGGAATTAAGAGCAATGGTTCAAATTGTTTGGCAATACCCAGGTAAATAAGAAGAAGTCCTACAAGAATCATGAAAAACTGTCCTAAAGTAAAATTATAGAAACCAGTATTTTTCAAAAGTTTTTTAGCTGAATCAGCAGGGCTGCCAAGCTTTTGCTCAATTTTCACAGCAGGACCGTCAACAGGTGCTGCTGTTGTAGCCAAAACAACTTGATGCGCAAAGGCAATGGCAATGAAGAGTGTGATCCATAGAATTATGTTTTTTCGCTTTTTCAAACTTGTACTCCTTAACGTGTTGTTCGTTGTCCGTTGTCCGTTTTTCGTAGTCTGTTAACGGGTAACGGTAACCGGAAAACGGTAACCCAGATTATGCTACCTTAACCAACGTTTGCCCAGAAACCACTTTATCTCCTTGTTTCACAGCGACAGAATTGACAGTGCCATTGGCTGGTGATTTTACTTCTACTTCCATTTTCATGGCTTCGAGAACTAAGAGTGTTTCACCTGAAGTAACGGCATCACCTGAAGCTTTAAGTACACGCAGAACATCGCCAGGCATGGGGGCTTTGATTTCTTTTTCGTTGTCCGTTGTCTGTTGTTCATTGTTCGTTGTGTGTTGTTCGTTATTTGTTTCTTTACCCTCGGCAATAGCTACGTCATAGTTTGTACCATTCACATTTGCTTTGGAACCGTCGAGTTTTACTGAATAGGTTGAGCCATTAACAGTCACATTATAAACGGCAGAGCTGGTTTTCTTTTCTGCTTTTTCAACTTTGCGCACACCTAATTTGGCTTCGCCTTTTAAGTACGCAATGCCTTTGTCCTTACACGTTGCTGCAATGAAGATGTTTTCGTCTGTGGTTTTTAAACCAGCTTCTTTGAGCATTTCTTTGGCTTGTTTGATGCCTTTATTTGAATCAGCATCATTGATTTCAAGTACAAGTTTTTTGGTGGGCACCAAATTCATTTCCTTGCTCGCAATGTTTACGATTTCAGGATCTGGTTCCACAGGTGTTTTGCCAAAATAACCTAACACCATTTTACCATACCCTTCAGCAATTTTATTCCAAGGACCAAACATGACATTATTAAAGGCTTGTTGGAAATAAAATTGTGACACAGGTGTGACAGATGTACCAAAACCACCGCGTCGCACAACTTCTTCCATAGCTTGAATAATGAGTGGGTATTTATCCATGATGTTATTGTCGCGTAGCATTTGTGTGTTAGCTGTGAGGGCGCCACCAGGCATGGGACTCCAAGGAATCATGGGTTCAACCGCTGTTGATTCTGGTGGAAGGAAATAGTCTTTCATACAGTCTTTAAAAACCGCTTCTGCTTCCATAACTTTATCAATATCAACGCCCAGATCATATTCAGATCCTCTTAAGGCATGCCACATGGTTGCGACATCAGGTTGACATGTGCCACCTGAGACAGGGGCGAGTGATAAGTCGATGGCATCTACACCGGCGTCAAGAGCTGCCATATAACCGGCAACACTAATGCCGGCTGTTTCATGAGTGTGAAAGTGGAGGAGCGTGCCTTCTGGAACCATTTTACGCGCGCGTTTAATGGTTTCATGGACTACCGCAGGAACAGCTGTGCCTGAGGCATCTTTGAAACAAACGGAATCAAAGGGGATGTCTGCATCTAAAATGCCACGCAATGTTTTTTCATAAAAATTAGAATCGTGAGCGCCTTCACACCCTGGGGGCAGAGCCATGAGCGTGACACAAACTTGGTGTTTGAGACCTGCATTTTTAATGCATTGGCCACTGTAGATGAGATTGTTGACATCATTGAGGGCATCGAAATTACGGATAGTTGTGATGCCGTGTTTTTTGAAAAGTTCTGCATGGAGTTTAATGACATCACTCGATTGTGAGTCAAGACCCACAACATTGACACCACGTGCTAGCGTTTGAAGGTCAGCATCTGGGCCAGCCGCTTTGCGAAACTGGTCCATCATATCAAAGGCATCTTCATTGCAATAGAAATACAATGATTGAAAGCGAGCGCCGCCGCCGGCTTCAAACCAATCTATGCCAGCAGCACTGGCTGCTTCAACAGCTGGGATGAAATCTTTGGTTTGCACGCGGGCACCATAAACAGATTGAAAACCATCACGGAAAGCCGTGCACATAAATTTAACGAGTTTTTTTGCCATGTAGTATCCTTATAAATCCGAAATCCGAATTTCGAAATACGAAATAAATTCAAAATTCAAATGTCATAATATTTTCATATCATTATAGTAAATCTAAACATGCTTATTTTTGATTGCGGCGATGGCCACAGCAATTTCAGCAAGATCATCATTTGTCGTGGGAGCATCTACTGTGTCAAATCGTTTGCATACGATAGCTGATCCTTGCATGAGGAGAACCATAATTGCTAAAAAACTAAAGACAACACTCATGCCAATGAGCATGAGAATAAGACCTTGTGTAATCATAAAATATTCCTTTGTGCTAAATCGCAAACTATCTATAACAAAACATGTCTATAGTCTAGCGTCTATCGTCTATCGTATGTTGGAATACTATACGCTAGACGATAGACGATGAACGATAGCACGGATTAAAGAACTTTCTCAATCTTAAGTTTCTGATTTTCTTTGATATTAGCGTTTTCGAAGTTTTCGTTATTAAAATAGATTATATGATCATCATGCTGATGGGTGCCACAGATTTTGCTATGAAAAGAATGCAGGCCACCAAAATACCAGCGAGCATCAGTGACGTAAATCAAATCACCGACATTGGCTTTCATTGTTTCTAAAATCTTGTGGCTGACAATGACACCTGTGATGTCTTTAAGCTGCCCAATGACTTTGGCTGTTTTGCCGGGCACTTCATTTGGTTTGCCACCTTTGAAATATTCTTTAGCTTTGTAGAATGAATCAATGACCAGTCCATCAATATCTTCTTTCGGTTTTGTAAAACAAGTAATACCGACAGCTAAGAAAAGAGATACGATTAAACCAAACAAGGCGCGCATATATTTGTAGTCACCTTCAGGTGACACGCCGTGAGCAATGGGTTGAACCGCTTGAGGGAAATAAGAAACAACAGCTGTTGCGATAAAACCAATGACGAGTGTCCAAAAAGCTGCGGCAGGTGTGAACCTTTTCCAAAAAACAGATAATAAAATCACCACAACAAGTGATGGAATGACTGTGGCAATGAACTTGCCATGGGCTACATAAATAGATTGTTCTGCGGCAAAAATGGGAACAAGGCAAACACCAATGGCTGAAATAGCAAGAGCTGACCATTTGGCTACTTTCAAATAATATCTATCTTCACGATCTTTCACAACAAAAGGACGCCAAATATCATTAACAAATAATGCCGAGATAGCGGTGATGAGTGTGTCAATGGTGCTCATGAGTGCTGCTGATAGAGCCGCAAGAATAAGACCAAAGAGTCCTGGTTTTGTAACAAGATTTGTAACAGCAACAAAGATGTGTTGCGGATCAGTGTTTTCAGGTAACATGCCATAAAAAACCATGGCCTTGCCCAGCCAACCAGCATTGGCAGCCGCAATGGCGGCAACAGGCATGAGAACTAGCAAAACAAAGAATAAGGCTTTGTATGATTCTCGATGACTTTTGGCACTCATGAAACGCATGAGCACTCCTTGGTTAATAAAATAAAAACCAACGGTATTCACCACACCATCCTGCCAGAAAATGCCGGCAAAATTAAATTTAGGTGGGTGATTAAAATTAGCCAAGGGTAGTTTATGCGTTAAAGGCAGACCATCAAGAAACTTTTCAAAACCACCGAGGTGATTGATGCCTAAATAGAAAAGTGTAAAGCCGCAAATGATGAGGAGAAAGCCTTGTAGTAAATCAGTCATGATGACTGATGTTTGACCACCGGCATGCATGTAAATGGCTGAAATTACCGCGACAAAAATAACAATATAGTACAGATTGATTCCCAAAAGAGGTTGGAGGGCAACACCTAAGGTATAAAAGTTTATGCCTACGTAACCAAGCATATAAATGAGCATGATGCCTAAGGCAGCAATGCGACTTTTACGATCAAAGCGTTTTTCAAAATACTCAGGAATAGAAATAATGCGTTTAAAATAAATGATGGGGAGCCAACCAAAGACAAAGAAAGGTAGAATGATCCAGTCATTGAGGTAGGTCATGGAAGATGAAAATCCATAACGATAACCGGCAGCCGCATATTTGATAAAACTATAAGAACCAATCGTCGTTGCCACAGAACTCATGCCAATAAGCCACCAGGAGAAACGTTGACCACCAAAAAAGAAATCACGCGTCGTCTTTGTGTACCGCATGAAATAGGCGCCAAACGCCAAAATGCCGACAAAGTAGGCAACAATAATAACAATATCGAGTACAGTAGTTTGAATCATTAATACACGACCAAATAAGTCCATACACCTTGAATGACAGCATACAATATCATTACGGCTAACACAGCAAAGACGAGCCAGCGATCATAGGGATTTTTAAGACTTATGGATTTTTTCTTAAAAGCAATGATGAATGGAATAGTGAAAATAATTCCACCAACGATAAAGAGGTATAGATAAGATATCCAGTATTCCATAATTCGGTTACCGTTGTCCGTTATCCGTTGTCCGTGTTTTCTTGAGAACAGCAGCCTTCTTTTGCTTTTGGGTTGCAGCAGCACTGATTAACGAGGCCTTTGGCAATGATGATGACACCAATAATTGTGAGTGCAATGCCAGACCAATCAAAATCCCACCAAGCAAGAATGATAATCACCAAGCCTAAAATTGCTGTGCAAAAACAGGGAGTATATTTTTTTTCTTTCATGGAACAATCCTTATTTAATGTTTTTTTTTACAGGAAGCTCATTTTTCTGAATCAAAAT
>JAHJDR010000398.1 GCA_018812345.1 bacterium
GATTCCTGCCTTCGCAGGAATGACAAGGAAGTATAATGGTGTCTGAACACAAACTGCTGCCTTCAACGCCGATTCAATACCTTAAGGGTGTGGGGCCTAATCTGGCTTTACGGTTTAAGAAAAAAAATATTGAAACAGCTTGGGATATGCTTTTCAATATTCCCATGCGTTATCTTGATCGTCGTGAGCTGTCTGCCATCAAAAATCTGCGTGTTGGAGAAGAACAAAGTTTTGTGGCCACTATTCAAAGTTATCATGCCTCATCACTTAATCGAGGTCGGCGTAAGCTTATGGAAGTTCTTGTTCAAGATGAGCAAGACCAGCTCAAACTGACTTTTTTTCAATTTAATGAAAAGTGGATGAAACAAAGATTTCCCGTGGGTGGCAAGGTGCTCATTTTTGGTGAAATTCGTTTGTGGCATGGCATTAAAAATGTTGTACATCCTGAAATGGAACCTTGGGATGACGAGGACCTCACAAGTCGCATTGTGCCCCTGTACTCTCTAACAGAAGGCCTTTATCAAAAAACAGTTCGTAATATCATGACGAAAAATCTCCATCAATTATTGGAACTAGTGGAAGATGATTCACGTACTGTACGAGAAGAGGGGGCAGTTCAGATTTCTCTTAAAGATGCTTTTCATTATATACATGCCCCACCTGTCGATGCTGATTTAGAGTTGTTAAACAATAGCAGATCTCCCTATCATCAAAGAATTGTTTATGATGAATTCTTTTTTCTGCAATTGGGGCTCCGCATTCGTCGCTACCAGCAAGCGGCAAAAACCTCTTTTACACTTAATCATAATAATAGTTTATTGTATGAGGCTCTCAGTCAGGTGCCTTTTGAACTCACAGGAGATCAACAAAAGGCTTTAGAAGAAATAGGGCAAGATTATATGACGGGCAGGCCTATGAATCGAATGATGCAGGGTGATGTTGGTTCAGGTAAAACAATTGTGGCCTTTTTATCAGCGTTATCCATAATTCAAGAGGGCTATCAAGTGGCTATGATGGCGCCAACTGAAATATTGGCAGAGCAACATTACAGAAATCTCCAATTAATGGGTGATCCTTTGGGTGTTACGGTTCGTTTATTAACAGGGTCAACTAAAGCTAAAGAACGGGTTCTTTTATTAGAAGAATTGATTGCTGGTAAAATCGATTTATTAATTGGCACGCATGCCCTCATTACACCTGATGTTCTTTTTAAAGAACTTGGTTATGTGATTATTGATGAGCAGCATCGTTTTGGTGTGTTGCAACGGGCACAACTCAAAAACAAATCACATTTAGGCATAAGAGATAGTGCGCCTCATCTTCTCATCATGACCGCAACACCTATTCCCAGAAGTTTGTCTATGTGTGTGTATGGTGACTTAGACATTTCTATCATTAAAGAAATGCCTAAAGGACGTAAGGCAATTATAACAAAGGTATTTCGTGAAGCCAACCATGATGCCATGTGTCAGGAAATTGAAAAGGAATTAGAACAGGGTAGGCAAGCTTATTTTGTGTATCCTCTTGTTGAGGAGAGTGAAAAAATGGATCTTAAAGATGCCACACTCATGCACAAGAAATTGTCGACAGTATTTAAGAAATATAAAGTGGGGCTCTTACACGGTCGCATGAAGGGCAAAGAGAAAGATGCGATCATGCAACAATTTAAGAATAAAGAACTGCATGTACTTGTTTCAACAACAGTCGTGGAAGTCGGGGTGGATGTGCCCAATTCTACGGTAATGGTGGTGGAGCATGCTGAACGTTTTGGTTTGTCACAGCTTCATCAACTCAGAGGGCGGGTGGGGCGTGGGGCCGATCAATCCTATTGTTATCTTGTTGCCCAGTATGCCCAATCAGAAGAATCGCGTTTTCGCTTGAAAACCATGGAACGAACCAATGATGGTTTTATTATTGCTGAAGAAGACCTCAAACTTCGAGGCCCTGGCGAATTTTTAGGCACACGCCAATCAGGCATGCCAGATTTCAGAATTGCGCACATTGTCCGTGATAGCAATCTCCTCAAAGCCTCGCAAAAGCGAGCAGAAGAAATCTTGAGTGAAGATCCCAATCTATCCTTAGACAAAAACCTCATGATCCGAAAAATCATGCATGATCGCTGGGGGCAGCGGTTGGAATTGTCTGGGGTGTAAGAGGCTAGTAATTAATCATTTCCAATATCTTAGAATTGTTTGAGGCGATTTTTTTGAAACTCATTGTGATTAAAGGGTTATCATGAACGTCTTGCCAGAACTTTATGGCTGTATCAATAGCTCTTGTCATGTAAGGCAAGTCTCTTGGAGTGATGATGGGTTGCTCCATAGTTGTTGTTCTCATCTGCTCGTATTGCGGTATGTAGCTCATTGGTAGCATGTCGTAGACAGGAGCCAGTTTTAGGATTTCCAGGTTTTTTGTAATAAAGGATATGTTTCCCAGATGCCTGTCTGTATTAGCAATGAGGCGACCAAATAAATCAAGAAAACAAATGTTATTATGTATGCCTTGAGAAATAAGGCCTCTTTCATAAAGGGATTCTGAAACATCAGACCATGATTTTGTTGAACCGACAAATTCCAAATTCAGTGTTTGTAATGATACAACACCAATTCTACCATTTTTACATCTATCAAAACGTTTGAGTTCTAAGAAAACTCTCTTTGCGTTATTAGTAAGGATTTGAGATTCTGTTGCTGTGATGCCTATGTCATTGAGAACTGTGTGTGCGATATGTTCGCAAACAAGTAAATCAGCGAGCCTTTTACTGACAGCATGTTTTATGGGAGGTGAAAACTTTACAATTACAGGTGTTTCTGGTTCTTTTATTGCTAAAAACTTTGGTTGTTCTCCTGCTGCTGAGGAACCAGCAGGTCCCATATCTAAAACATGTTTTGCCATGTTTTCATAGCGGCTTTCTCTTTCTCTCTCTTTAATGAGCAATTCAATATTAGTTTTTTTATTTAAATAGCTTTGAAGAGCATCATCACCAATTATATAATTACCAATCATGTCCCAACCATATTGCGAAAGAAATCGCAGGCAATCAGAATCTGACCAAAGACTTATATCTTGTGGGTGATGGAGAAAATCATATTGTTTAGCAACAAGGCGGCCTAAGAACCCAGAAGGTCGTAAATCGTCTAGAAAATAGGGAAGGTTTTCAAAATATTTAAAGTGTATTTTACTAATGGTGCTTTCAATAAAAAAACCTTTTGGCTCTACAGGATGGAGTGTGGCAAGAAGTGTGACTTTGCCGATTTCAGATATTTCATAAACAGGAAGTTTGTTTGTGACTCCTGCGATTGTTCTTTTATGAGCATAAAGAGTGGCTCGAGATTTTCCAAAGATAACTATATTAGGAAATAATTTCTTGATATTGCGAGAAAACACAGGCTGACTAATATTAAGTTCAAAACAAATCTTTTTTGCAGAAAGAGGTCCATATGTAATCAGGGTGTGACGAATGCGGTTTTCTATGTCGGCATGATGTGTTTTTATAGGCATATATTAAGAATAGCAAATAGAATAGATAAAAACAACAAATAACACGATAAATCAATTAGATAGTGATATGTTAGCGATATAAATGAATAAATAATATTAAGATAATATTACGTGTACTTGCCTTCTTCTTTACCTGTAGATTTAAGCATGACTAGGCTCATGAGGCTCATGATTGTGAGGATGAAATGGGGTGTTGTGAGTCCTAATCCTGATAAACCAATTAAAATGAGTGAACAGAGGATGCTGCAGGTGTTGCGAATACGGATGCGTCTGCTGAGTTGTTTTGTGTTGGATATGAGCCATGATAAAAGCTGAATGTTTGAATCCATAATAAAGATGTCAGCTTTTTGATTAGAAATATCTGTTCCCGTATCAATAGTAAAATTGAGATGGGCTGTTTCAAAAGGAAGTGTATCGTAGACACCGCCTACAAAACCAACCTTGTTACCTTCTTTAATTTCTTTTTCAATTTTAAAGACTTTTTCTTCAGGCGTACAGCGTGCATAAACTTTTTTGATATTGAGATCATTTATGATGGGTAGCAAAGCATCTTCAGAATTACCTGTAATGATGGCCACTTCTATATTGTTCTTTTGAATTTCTTTGATTGTTTTTTTGAGATTCGGTCTGAGAGCATCGGCAAAACTAAACACGCCACGTACTTGGCGATCATAGCCGCACAGAAGGACTGTTTCCCCCATGGATTCTAGATCATCAATTTTATTTTTCATCTCACGCGATACAGACATTTGCATGCGTTTCAAGTAACGCAGATTACCCATAGCAGCAAAATAGCCTCTTTTTCCCTTTGGCTTGATATAACCACTAATGCCAAGGCCTGCTTGTGATCTAATGTCATCAACAGGATATTTACGAATTTCAGGATACCAGGGATGTGTTTCCATGGCTTCTGCTAAGGGGTGTTTTGAATTCTGAGCGAGTGAAAAGAATGTGGTTAATAATTGTCCCTGATTTGTTCCTAATTCAAGAAAATACTGTGAATATTGATAATGTCCTTGAGTGAGCGTACCTGTTTTATCAAGAAAGAGCATATCAAGATTATCTAATGTCTTTAAAGATTTTATATCTTTAAAGAGAATGCCTTTTGATATGGCATTGCTGCGAAAAATATTTGTTGTAATTAGAATGGAGGTGCTGAGTGAAAATAATGAAAAAGATAAAAAGATGGCAAGCGCAATATTCAGTGCTGTATCAAAAGGAAGTAGTAGGTAGTGTTGATAGAAATATAAAGCACAAGAAGCTGTAATAAGGCCTGTTATACTGAAAGCAAAAACAAACCACGTGAACTTCTTATAAATTGGGAATTTATTGCTTTTTGTGTTTTGAATATAAGAAATAATTGTTTCCAAAACAGATTCTTGTGGGGAACACGATATTTCAATGGCAATTTCAGAATCGCGATTAATAGTGCCACCAATAACGCGGTCTCCTATCGTTTTAAGGACTGGTTTGCATTCACCTGTGATAGGCGAAGGATCAATGCTGGTTGTCCCTGAAATAATATTGCCATCTTGAGGAATGACTTCGCCTGCTGGGACTTTTACAATATCACCTTTTATGAGATTAGTTATTGGTATTGTGATGAAATTTCTACCTTCTTTTTTGAGCGCACACGTCGCTTGCTTTGCTTTGGTTACATCTACGAGTTGATTAGAATGGGACATTTTTTGTGCTTCAAAAAAATAGATCAGAGTCAACATGTAAAGAATAAAAGCACTCGTAAAATAATGATGGGAAAATGATTCTGTATAAGAGAAAAAAGAGGAATAGGCTACTAGGGCTATGGCCACAATGATACATAAAAATTTTGAAAAATCATTGAGTGGCCTTCTTATAAATTGTGCTAACATCGGAACTGCCAGAGTGGTTATCATGAGTGCTATAATCGTTGTATAAAACCAGGTGGCGAGAAATGGTGACGTGTAATACTCTAAGTAAGCTAAATAGCGCAGTGCAAAAAGTGATAGAAAGAGGACACTACCTAAAAGGAGCTTGCTCATCCATAAAACTTTTATAGCATCAACTTGCTTTGGTGAGTAGGGAATAAAACCCAGGCCAATTAATTTGAGGATAGATATTTTATTTTTGTTTTGTTCCATAGGCTGTAATGTTAAAAAATTGAATTTTTCTAGCTACTTAAATTTATGGAATAATGCAAGTCTCACGTACCATCGTCTATCGTCTGTTGGTCTATCGTCTTTTGCCTGCCCCGTTTGCGGGGTCTAGCGTTTTCAGGGAACAAGGGAGGAGGATAATTGAGGTGAGCATGATGATAAAGGTACCAACAGCCATGATCAGGCCAAAACTGGCCAAACCCTGGTGCCGCACAAAGGCTAAAGCCCCAAAACCACAGATTGTTGTCAGACAACTCATGATGATAGCGGGTACTGTGCTTTCATAGAGGTCTTGAATAGAGGACTTCTCATAAAAACGGTGCATGATATGGATACCATGGTCTATGCCCGTGCCAATAAGAACGGGGAGTGCAAAGAAATTCGCAAGGTTAATATTAATATCTTTGAAATACATGACACTGCCAAGCAAAATAAAGCTCAACACAAGATTACAATATATAAGAAGGGGGACATGAATATTCCTAAACTCAAAGAACACAAAACCCAAGACAAGTAGTGATGTGAGAAGGGCAACGATAATGAAGCCTGTGACCATCCTTTTTGACGATTCATAGGTTGTGATTGGCGCACCAGTCACATCTGGAATAATTTGCCTGACATCTTGGATAAAATCTTTCATGTTTTCTGGTATCCAGATGTCTTTTTGGGGATAGATCGTCAGAGAATAATAGCCACTATTTCCTTTATACAGTGATAAAAGTGATTCTGGTAATTTGTTTTCTGTTAGACCTGTGGGCTTTAATATTTCTTTGAGTTTATTCTGCTTTTCTTTAATAAAAGTCATAAAATAGGTTGCATAGGGTGGCATGGCTAATTTTGTTTGTGTTATTTGAATGCCATGCTTGTTTAACTTTGTAGCGATAGCATCTAATTCTTCAAACTCCTCTGTGAAACCGTTCATGAGGGCTTTGTTGGCAAGGGTGGAGAAATTGATTTTTAATAACTCTAATTGTTGGTTTACCGTTTTCCGTTGTCCGTTATCCGTATGAGAGGCAGAAATCAGTTTATTTATTTTATTAATAGTTATTATTCGTTCATGTTGATTTGTAGGTATAATATCAAAGATAGATTGGGTTGTTTTTACGGTGGACAATTTATTAACTTCTTTTTGGATAGCGTGTAACCCTTTAAGGTCTTTTGTTTTATAAGCTAAAAACCATGTTGAAAAAGTACTATTGTCTTGAATCACTTTTTCATAGCGCACACTTTCTAGGTTGGGATCCTGAAGTTTTAATAAGTTGTTGTCAAAACCAATATGATACACAAAGGGGAGAGAGACCAGGGCTGCCAGACCAAAGAGTATAATCCAAAGCAGAGGTTTCTTTGTAACAAAACGTAGTGTTGTGAGTATGTGCCATGGTTTAGTGTTTGTAGCGGCTTTCTTATCTAAGAGCATGAGTGTTGCTGGGAATACTGTTAGTGCTGTCAAACAACAAAAAATAATGCCGATACCTGCGATAATGCCAAGTTGTTGCAGGCCAAGAAAATCTGTAAACAAAGCTGTCGCAAAAGCTGTTGCCGAAGTTATGGCTCCGAGCAAGATAGCGCGTCCTGTGTGCTGTGATGTTTCTTTTATGGCATTTTTAACTAACGTTGTCTCTGAGCGTTCGATAAGATAGCGCGATAAGTAGTGTATCCCATAATCAATGCCTAAACCTATAAGAATGATAGCAAAAACAATGGTGATGAGATTAATAGAATGAAAAACAATGCTAATGAAGCCCGTTGTGAGGCAAATCGCAATGATAAGGGCCACTAAAGCTAAAATCGGCCTTTTAAATTCTCGGTAAAATAGAAAGATAAGGAATGTGACAAGGAGAAAAGAGATAATGCCGGCCCAAACACTATCAGTTTGAGTTGAAGTGGCTTCATCATTTTGTAATACAGGTTTTCCTGTGATGCCAACATCAAGATGGGGATACTGAGCCGTTAATGTATCTAAGGTATTTCGAAGATAAAGCAAAGGTTTGGCAATAATCTCCATCTGTGAAAAATCTTTTTGTGGTAAAGCCCTGACAAATAGTAATTTGCCATTTTCTGAAAACAAATAACCATCAGGATCACTATAGCGATCTGACATGAGATTGAGAATATTTGTCTGCTTTAGGTCATTGAGTGATTCGATTTCAAATGGGGCGAAAATTGTTTTTTGGATTAATGGCCAAAATTTTTCTAGTTGTTTTTCCTGGGCTGAATCAAAATTTGTCTGAAACAATTTATTGAGGAAGCTATACCAGTCCGCAATTGTATCGACACCTAAAAAATCATTTAGAGCCGTTTTGTTCTGGGTTGCAAAGCTAATAAAATCAGCAAATTCTTTGTCTGAAGCCAGAAGTAAAAGATTGCTTTTAATTTGGGAGAGATCGATTTTATAGGTAATGTCCTTAAATAAATGTGATTTTTTATTTAAGTTGATAGCTAATGTGCGGGCAAATTGTTTGGCCTTTATACGAGAAGAGTCTGAGTCCTGTGGCTTGATGACTACGTATAAATATTCCCAATCACCAAATTCTTTTAAAAAGGATTTATAATTAGCGTAATAGTCTTGTTTGTCAGAAATGAGGTGATCAAGGTTTGTATCAAAGTCTAAGTAATGATAGGCATGAAACAAGGATAGAGCTGATAATATAAGAGCCAGACCGATAGTGAGTTTCGCATGCTGAACAGAGAGTTTGATGAGGTAATTGATAACTTTATTCATGAACTTTTGACAGCATGTTTAGCAAGGTTAGCAGCCATTTTTATAATAGGGCCACCAATTTTGCCACAATCACTGAGCACCGTATCGAGTGCTTGGGTAAAATGGTTAATGTGTGTTTCGTTAATAATCAGTGGGGGGAGTAGTTTAATGATGTCTTGATGATGTCCTGATACTTGAGTGAGAATGTGGTGTTTGGCCATGAGTTGCATGACAATCATTTCTGCGAAGAGACCTTTATCAAGTTTATGGGCCGCGTCCCAGGCCATTTTTCCTTTAAAAGAATCTGGACGCTTAAATTCGATTCCAAACATGAGGCCTTTATGGCGAATTTCTTTTATCCAATCATATTTTTCTTTTAATTGTGACAGATTTTTAGCAAACTTATCACCCATATTAATAGTGTGTTGCAAAATATTTTCTTCTTCTATCAATTTGAGAGTTGTTAGTCCGCAAATCATAGCGAGAGAATTTTTACCAAAAGTATTTGAGTGAACAACACAACGATCCATTCGTGTAAAAACTTTATCGTAGATATCTCTTCTATAAACAAGGGCTCCTATGGGAATAAAACCGCCACCAAGAGCTTTGGCAATAGTTGTGATATCTGGTTCAATATCAAAATGCTCACAGGCAAGCCATTTTCCCGTACGACCAAGGCCTGTTTGTACTTCATCAGCAATGGATATGGTGCCATATTTTTTACAGAGCTTAACAGCTTCCTGAAGAAAATTATTTTCAGGTATGTAGACACCTTTCCCTTGGATAGGCTCAAAAATAAAAGCAGCGTATTGTTCAGATTTCAGTCTTTGTTCTAAAAGATCAAGGTCATTCAAAGGTAATGTGTCACAGGGCAGGAGTTCACCAAAGCCATTTTTAAACTCAGCATTGCCGTTAACAGATAATGAACCAAGAGTGAGACCATGAAAGGCATGGTTCAAACATAAAAATTTATTTCGTTTAGTAGCGGCTTTTGAAAACTTCAGAGCTCCTTCAACAGCTTCAGTGCCTGAGTTTGTAAAAAAGACTGTATCGCGTACACCATGCCCAAGAGTTTGAATAAGTTTTTCGGCTAAAAGACCGCTTAAGAGTGGGGCATCCATTTGGACAAGACTAGAGTAATCTTGGTCCAGAGCATCTTTGATGGCTTTTTTTATTTTGGGATGGTTACGGCCAAGAGCAAATACTCCATAACCTGAGAGAAAATCATAGTATTCTTGCCCGTTCTCTTCAAATAAAGAAACACCTTGAGCTTTTACAAAGTTTTTATCAAATCCAATGGTCGTAAGAACTTTGGCTAGCTGCGAATTGATATTGTGAAAAAGGTTAAGGTTTTTACCTTGGTTTTCATCTATTAACGTATTGATATCTTTCATGATGGCGGTCAATAATCTTGGTTTTGATAAAATGCAATCTTATTGCAAACTGAGTTAATGACCCTAAGAGCCTCTGCGCGTAAGACACGTCCATAGTCTTATAGGTGTAGAATTTAATTTGCCTTTTTGTCCAATTCTTCCTAAAACGCCGTTCAATGGCACAAGATAATAAATACATCCTTGGCATAGATACATCCTGTGATGAAACATCGTTTGCCGTACTGAAAGCGACAACAGGTGAGGTTCTCAGTAATACGATTTCATCACAAATAAAACTACATGCGCCTTTTGGAGGCATTGTTCCTGAGTTAGCTAGTCGTTCTCATTGCGAAAACATCAGTCTTGTTTGTGAAAAAAGTCTCAAGGATGCGGGCATAACAAGTGCTCAATTATCTGCTATTGCGGTCACAAAAACGCCAGGACTTATTGGCTGCTTACTTGTTGGCGCTAGTTTTGCAAAAGCCTTGGCTTTTCAACTCAACATACCTCTTTTTGGTGTGAATCATCTCGTCGGTCATTTGCTGAGCCCCTTTATGGGAGAAAAACCTTTATTTCCTTGTTTAGGGCTAGTTGTATCGGGTGGGCATACAGCTTTTTATGACGTGCAATCCTTTGAAGATATTTCTTTATTGGGACAAACAGTTGATGATGCTGCGGGAGAAGCCTTTGATAAATGTGCCAAGCTTTTAGATTTAGGGTATCCAGGAGGTCCTGTTGTCGATAGGTTAGCAAAAGAGGGTAATGAAAAGGCTTTTAATTTTACCGTGGCAAAAGTTAAGATGGGACAAGAATACCTTAGTTTTAGCGGACTTAAAACAGCCGTTTATCATCATGTACAAAAGCAAACAAACATTACAGAGCACATAAAAAAAGATCTCTGTGCCAGTTTGCAAAGCTCAATAGTGAAGGCGTTGACAGAGAAAATCGCGTTTTTCTTTAAACAGAAAAAATACAAAGTTGTGACAGTGAGTGGTGGTGTTGCCTTAAATTCTTTATTACGAAAACGTGTTCAAGAAGTTTGTGACAATTTATGTGTGCCCTGTTATATGGCAAAGCCTCAGTTTTGTGGCGATAATGGTGCGATGATTGGTTATGCCGCATTAATGCAGAAGCATGATGATGAACTTTTTACCTTAAATGTCCACGCATCAAAGAAAATAAATGCACGAAAGCTTAAACAAAAGCTGACAGCTGACTGCTGACAGCCGACAGCTATGAAAAGATTTATACCAAAACGTATCAAAGATCTGATTATTAAAGTTATTACAAGTAATAACGATACAGCTGATGTTGCTGATGGTTTGGCTATTGGGGTCTTTATCGCTTTGCTTCCTATAATGGGCATACAAATGTATCTCTCATTGTTTTAACGAGCCTTTTTAGAAAAAATACATGGGTGGCACTTTTAGTAGTCTGGATTACCAATCCTTTTACAGCTGTGCCAATTTATTGGTTTAATTTGTGGGTGGGCAATTTTTTCTACAAAAAACCAGTTTCACTAGCAGAGCTTAAGCATGTTGTTGCGAGTCTTGATTTTTACAATATTTTAGTAGCCGGAAAAGACATTCTTATTCCTTTATGGTTAGGCTCAGTTATTGTTGGTATTGTTTTTGCTTTTATTAGTCAGCACATTTGTTATCGTTATTATGATCGCATAAAGGCTTTTTTTCATGATCTTTTACACCACGAAATAAAAATTCATTTGCTTAAGAAAAAACATGATGCAGAAAAAAAGAAAAAGCAGGGCAAAGCGTAGTCTTGGACAAAACTTTCTCGTAGATGCCAATTATCAAAACAAAATAATTGATGTCGTGAAAAATAGTTATAACGGGGAAACTATTCTAGAGATTGGACCCGGTCGCGGCGCCCTCACACAACATTTAGTGCCCATAGCCAAAAAGCTAATCCTTGTTGAAAAAGATGTAGCCTTAGCGAAACAATTACAAGAAACATATGCTGATCATGATCATGTTTTGGTCATACAAGCAGATTTTATAAAATGGGATCTTCCGACTCATAAAGATATTATTGTTGTGGCTAATTTACCCTATAATGTAGCGAGTCAAATACTTATAAAAATATTTAAACAATCTAAACATTTTAAGACATTGTATATTATGTTGCAAAAGGAAATGGCGCAGCGCGCTATTGCTATTCCTAGCACCAAAGATTTCAGTGTGTTTTCCATTTGGTGTCAATTGTTTTCACTGCCACAAAAATTATTTCATTTGCCACCAACAGCTTTCTCGCCAAAGCCAAAAGTGACATCTACATTTTTGGCGTTGCGTATTTGTGAGCGCGATTATGAAGAAGAAAAGGAATTCATCCTTTTTATAAAACAATTATTTAATCAAAGACGTAAAAAGATTTCCACAACTCTTAAAAACTCAGGAATACCTTTAGAAAATATCTCAGATTCACTACGTGATAAAATAGATAAAAGGGCAGAGGCTTTATCGATTGGGGAGTTAAAGGAATTATTTTTTGATATCCAGCAGCTTGTCTAATGCGCCTTTTGAGTCTAGCTCTTTAACATCTTCAAAACCACCATAACAAACATCATCAATAAAAATTTGAGGCAGTGTTGTGGATCCAGAATGACGCGCGATCCACTCTTTTTTGACATCATCTCCGTCTATATTGATTTCAGTAAAAGAGACGTCTTTGTCTTTAAAGAGAGCTTTGGCATAATTGCAAAAGGGGCAATAATTTGTTGTGTAAATTACGATTTTTTTGTTCATTTTGTATAAAAGGGACCGATCTTTTCAAGGTGGTAAAGCCAGTCAGGGTGATCGCCTATGTTGTGAATGTAGAATGATTGATAAACTTGTTTATCTGCGCGACTAAAAGGAGCTGTAATGATTTTGTCTTTGTAGATACGTAAAACAACTTGTTCTTGTTGTGTTTTAATGACCAAAAATGTACTTTGATTCTTTGCATCTGATCGACCAAATGTGACACCAAGTGCTAAGCTAACAACAAGGGTGATTGTAATCATGAGCTTGAAAAAAGGGCTATTTGTGCTTGGTAAAATATTATAATAGAGACCAATCCATAAAAAAGCGATGACAGCAACAACCAATGTTGTGCGATTTGTGAGTACAACATGAGTGATATCAATAGAAATCATATCGACGGGGATCCCAAAAAAAGCGGCAAAACCAGCTTCATAAAACATGATGAAAAGATAAGCAGCCAGAAGAGGGACGCCAAATAAAGCTAGTTCTTTTGTGATTTTATCAGCAGGTTTTTTTGC
>JAHJDR010000399.1 GCA_018812345.1 bacterium
CAACAACTTCTTCAGCAGCAGCTTGTTGTCTAGCAGGTCTTTGTGGCTGTTCAACAACAACTTCTTCAGCAGCAGCTTGTTGTCTAGCAGGTCTTTGTGGTTGTTCAACAACAACTTCTTCAGCAGCGACTTCTTCCTCGCCTGTAAAAACATTTCTAAGATTGTCAAAAAATCCAGCATTAACTTGATAGTTAATTAAACAGAGAAAAATAGTTGTCGTTATTAAAATAGTAAATCTTTTCATTAATCCCTCCAAAGATTTGTTTTGTATGTATTGAGATTATGCAAGAGATGTGCCAGAGACTGACTTAATATATTTTATAATAACAAACAGTTAGAGCGGTATTTGTCGTCTGTTTTATGGGCAATAATTGCCTATTATCATTTTGACAGACAAATTTTGCCGAGTTGTTAAAGTAAGACATAATTTGATAACTTTGTGCTAATTTATTAGTTTTTGTTAACGTGTAATCAGACTTGTTAATCGTTGTCATAATAATTAATAGAAACCATCTGCAAAGATGGGAGTTATTGTATGAAAAGAATTTTATATTTTACTGTATTATGTGCCTTGTTATTGAGTTTCATCTCTCAGGCACAGGCCTTTTCCATTAGTATTGGTAAGCCAGAAACCTTTGCCAAGCTAGTAGAAAAAGTTAGTCCCAGTGTTGTTAATATTTATACTACAAAAAATGTTCGCCATAATAATCCTTTTAATGGTGTTGATCCTTATTTTGATAAAGCCTTTAACGATTATATAAAACGCTATTTTCAGGCGGGACCAGAATGGAAAACGCAAAATTCCTTAGGGTCAGGTTTTTTTATTTCAGAAGAAGGCATTGTTGTAACTAACTATCATGTGGTTGCAGGCGCGCATGATATTTTCATAGCACTCAATGATAATAAAAAGGTTAAGGCAAAACTTATAGGATCAGATCAAAAACTAGATATAGCCCTTCTAAAACTTGATACCCCAGGTGATTACGAGGTGATTAAGCTTGGTGAATCAGAAAAAATGCGTATTGGTGATTTTGTTGTGGCTGTTGGCAATCCTTTTGGATTAGGGCAAACAGTGACAGCGGGAATTATTTCAGCTAAGGGACGTGTTTTGGGCGCAGGGCCTTATGATGATTTTATTCAAACGGATGCCTCTATTAATCCTGGTAATTCAGGAGGTCCTCTGTTTAATCTCGAAGGTGAAGTCATTGGTATAAATACAGCTATCATTGCGAGTGGCCAAGGAATGGGTTTTGCTATTCCCATTGATATGGCTAAAATAGTTATTGATGAGTTATTAGCTAAAGGTAAGGTCACAAGAGGGTGGCTGGGCATTTCCGTTAAAGATATTAATGTGGAAGAGTCAGCTGTACTAAAATGGAATAAAGACTATGGTGTTCTTGTTACAGACATTGTCCCTAAAGGTCCTTCAGCAAAATCAGGAATTCAACTCGGTGATGTGATTATTGGCATAGAAGATAAACAAATTAAAAATGCTAGTAGCATGCCAGGTATAGTGGCAAAGTATTTGCCAGGAGCAAAGGTTAAAATGATGGTATGGCGCTCAGAAAAGGAAAAAGAAATTGTTGCCGTTATTGGTGAGATGGATGATCCTAATAAAGCATTTATTCATCCTGTGGCATCCCAAACATCATTATTAGAAAGACAGGATATCATCGGGATTGATGTGAGAAATCTTGAATCCAGTGATATGGCAAATAGCGTATCAGGAATTCTTATTACGCATGTTCATCAAAATTCACAGGCTGAAAAGTTAGAAATAAAACGTGGGGATGTTGTTGTGGCTATTAACAACACCCAAATTTCTGATGTTAAAGAATTTAAAAAGAAACTCAAAAAAATTGAAAAGGGTGACCTTGTTAAACTTGATATTAAGCGCGGAGACAGCAAGTTATTTTTTGCCTTTCAAAGATAACATTATTTAGTAAAAGCGTATTTTTTTGGTCCCACGATACTCATAACGCATTTATTGGGTTTGATGTATTTTTCAGCAACTCTTTGAATATCTTTTGCAGAAACTTTACGAATATTTTTTGCATAGTCATACCATTCGTTGATTCCTTGCCCGTAAATCTCATTAAGAGCCATTTGCATAGCAATTGAAGAATTTTTTTGATTCTCAATTTCTTGATTGCCTATGATATAGTTTTTTGTTCGCTCGAGTTCTTCTTGTGAAATACGTGTTTTTTTCAATTTGTCGAGCTCAAGAAACATGCCATCAATGGCTTTAGTTACTTTAGCGGGTTCTGTGGCAATATAGGAACTGAAAAACCCTGTTTCTATACCTTCCGTTAATATTGTCGAAACAGAATACGCCAAAGATTGCTTGTCTCTTAATTCAAGAAATAAGCGACCACCTTGACCGGAGAGCAAACTGCTAAGGATCTCCATGGCAAATTTATCATCATCATAGATAGAGGTGCTGAGAAAACCAATCGCAATGTGAGCTTGCTCACGTGCTTTGTTGTGAAATAGGATTTCTTGTTTTTTAGGCAAAAGAGGTTTGTTGAGTTTTCGCTTGGAAAAGTCTTTGTTTTTAAGCTCTGATAAATTTTGATTAAGTAAATCGAGCATTTCATATGTGTCGACATCACCCACAACTGAGACTACTAAATTTTTTGGCACAAATATTTTTTGATGGTAATTTTTTAAGGTTGTTGCCGATAAAGACTGTACTGATTTTCTTTCTCCCAGTAAATGCAAACTATAGGGATGTGATTGAAACAGTTTGTTGAGCAGAGATCTAAAAGCAACTTGAGCGGGGTTATCACTTCTGTTTTTAATCCCTTCTAACATGAGTTTTTTTTCTTTTTTGATTTCATCATTGTCAAATAAAGGGTTGAGAATGATATCGCCAAAAACAGGTAGAGCATGATGCAGTTTTTCACTTAAAAAAGAAAAAGAAACGCCAATTGAGTTGCGGCCTGTGTAACCTTGAACATTGCCCCCCAACCATTCACATTTTTCAGATAATAATTCTTGATTATAATTCAGTGTGCTTCGTGTCATGATGTTGGAAAGCAGATGATTCACACCATTGTTGTTTTTTGTTTCGTAACGGACGCCTCCTAATGAAGCTGTTTTAAGGGATACAAGGGGTAGACGGTGATTCTCTTTGATGATAACGCGGATCCCATTGTCTAGGGTGAATAGTTTTGTGTCTTTTATTTGTCGTGTCTTTTTATAAACATTCTTCTTAGTATTATTTTCTTTTTTGAAGAGTGTTTTATCTATAGTTACTTTTTTGTTTTCAGGATGCAGAACAGCTACAGTTACTTTTGAAAAATCGAGATATTTTTTGGCAACATTTTGAAGGTCTTCAGCTGTTAGCTGGTTAATTCTTTCAATATACTCTTCATCAAAACGGTAATTGTTTGCCATGATTTCATAGGTGATCCATTTTTTAGCAGTCCCCTCGCATGTTTGTCTTTCATAGACAAGTTGGGCGCGAGATAGAAGTTTTGAGCGTTCAATGCGCTCAATTTCAAAAGGAATTTTCTTCACGTACTCGACTTGATCGCGAATAGATTTTATGGCCTTATTCATATTGCGAGGATCAAGGAGGGCGCTAATAATGAAAACGCCTGGGTGTTTAGGTGTATAGCATGATGAATAAAGATTATGAACCAGTTGTTCTTTTTCTTTTGTGTTTTGTTCGAGTAAAGATGTTTCTGATTCTCCCAGAAGATGACTGAGAATATCCATGGCAGGAACATCTTTATGAGTGAGTTCAGGAGCGGGAAAGCCAAGTTCGAGGTACGTTGCTTGGATGTCCATTTTTTGTAATGATACATGATATGTTTTTTTCTCAGGTTCTTTTGGAATGTGTGGCGTTTTAAGTGTGCTACGGACAGCGTAGCGAAAGTTATTTTCGAGGCTATGACTTAAGTGTGTTTGAGAGATGTTGCCGCAAATAGCGAGAACCATGTTTTGAGGCGTGTAGTGTTTTTTATAAAAAGTTTTAACTTCCTCTGGAGAGTATCCTCTGATGAGTTTTTTTGTGCCAATGATGGGACGTCCATAAGTATGTTTTTTGTAAAAATATTTGAAAAGAGTTTCACTTAATATTCTTGTAGGACTATCTTGAGAACGTCTAATTTCCTCAATGATGACTTCTTTTTCACGTTCTAGTTCTATAGGATCGATGTTGGCATCAAAAGCCATTTCTTTTATTATTTTCAGACCAACTTCAAAGTGTTTACATGGTAAATTAATGTAATAAACAGTTTGATCCCAGGAGGTATAGGCATTGAGTTCTCCCCCGTGGGCTTCCACGAGCGTAGCTATTTCACCCGCTTTGTAAGATGACGTACCTTTAAACACCATGTGCTCAATGAGATGGCTCATGCCGGCTTCCTGATCTTTTTCATGTGAGGAGCCAAGACGCACACCTAGATAAATAGAAACAACATCTGCTGTATCAACTTTTTCGTAAATAACGGTTAACCCATTGGTAAGTTTAATTTTTTTTGAAAATTGTGACATGATATTTCCTTTTATAAGGTATTAGTTATATGATGATATTATCACA
>JAHJDR010000054.1 GCA_018812345.1 bacterium
CTGCTTCTTTTCCACGTAGTGATAAACATTTCTCAGCTCAAAAAACCTCAAGCCCTTTTGAGAGAGTAAATGATTTTTTTGATACGCTTTGATTAAGTGAGGTAACAATGATGGTCGCATCACAGCAAGATCTTCAGACAAAGCATTTTTGAGGGTTATCCATTCTTCAGGATTTTCTTTTTGTAAAACTTTGTTCAAAAAAGTTGGTTCATAGAAACTATAATGAAGTGTTTCATGAAAGCCACGATGCACCATATAGTCTTTAACAGCATACTGCGTCCGTGAGGCCTGACTTTCTTGAGAAAAATGTGTCTTAATACGTGGCATTTCAGCAAGAATTTTATAGAGACCATAAACGCGCGCAATCTCTTCTATCAAATCTATGGGTCTGGTTAAATCAGAACGCGCCACAGGAGGCTCAATAACATAGCCCTTCTCTTCTTCAGAAACAGTGCAATCTAAACCAGTTAAAATACGCATGATTTCTTCCTGAGGAACAGTAATGCCGAGAATACGCGTTATCTCATGATGTGGTAATGTAATAGAAATTCTCTTAAATGGCTCAGGATAGGAATCAATGATGTTACTGGCTTGACCACCGGCTAAGGTCAGAATCAAGTCGCGGAGTATTTCATGGGCTTTGAGCACTGTTGCGGGATTAACAAAACGCGCAAAACGATACGAACTTTCTGTTTGCAGTTCTAAGCGTCGGGATGTTCGTCGAATGGTATCAGGATCAAAGAAAGCCACTTCTAAAATAAGATTTTTTGTTTCATCCTTAATCTCAGAATTCTCCCCACCCATAATACCGGCTAAGCCAACAGGACCAGCAGCATCACCAATAATCAAATCCCCCGAACACAAGGACCTTTCCATACTATCAAGTGTCTTATATTTTATCTTATTGTCTAAACTATAAATCTTGATTTCCCCACCTGTAATATTGGCAGCATCATACGCATGAACAGGATGTCCTGTAAGCAGTAAAACATAGTTTGTGGCATCAACAACATTATTAATAGAACGAATGCCCAAAGACTCTAAACGTGTTTTTAACCATGTGGGACTGGAGGCAATCGTCACATTTTTTATTTCACTGGCTGTAAAACGACCACAGGCCTTTTGATCACTATGTGTGAGTTGTAATGTAGTCAAAAAAGCGTCACTATTTTCCTGATGCAAAGAAACATCTTTAGGAACCACACGTTCAGAAACAACCGTCAAAGAAGTTAAAGCCGCTATATCCTTTGCCACACCCCAGTGACTGAGCGCATCACCGCGATTAGGAGTAATATTAACCTCTAAAATTGTGTCATCCAAATGCAAAGCGTCAACAAGTAAGCATCCTGCAGACGCTTCTGTATCTAATTCCATGATGCCCTCTGACGCATCAGATAAACCCAACTCCTTTTCAGAGCACAACATTCCAAATGATGCGACACCTCTGAGTTTGACAGGTTTAATCTCCATGCCATTTGCTAAAACAACACCCACACCCACAAAGGGATATTTCTTTCCTGAAGCCACATTAGCAGCACCACAAACCACTTGCACGGTTTCTGAGCCAATCGCAACCTGGCAAACACTGAGCTTATCTGCTTGAGGATGTTTTTCTAAGCTTTCTACATAACCCACTCTCACGCCCTTTAAACGAGCGGCAAAACTTTCACTTGCTTCAACCTCTAGACCCGCCATGGTGAGCTTACTTGCTAAATCTTCTGGAGTATACTTCTCAAGCCCAGGCATGAGTTCACAAAGCCATTTGTAACTAATCTTCATTGAAACCTCATTGAACGAGCTAGCGTCTAGCGTCTAGCGGAAAATACGATAGACGATGGACGATAGACGATAGCACGCAGATTAAAACTGATTCAAAAACCTAATATCATTCTCAAACAACAACCGCAGGTCATTAATACCATATTTCAACATAGCAATGCGATCGAGACCACCTCCAAAGGCATAACCAGAATACTTTTGAGAATCGATATCTACAAATTTAAAAACAGCTGGATCAACCATACCGCAACCCATAATTTCCAACCAGCCTGTTTCCTTACACACGCGACAACCCTTGCCATCACAAATAACACACGTCATATCAACTTCGGC
>JAHJDR010000400.1 GCA_018812345.1 bacterium
CAAGACCACCGTCCAAAACAGATCCTGTAATGTAAATGGAAGACAACGCAAAAAAGCCATACCAGGCCATGCGTTCAAAAATTTCCATGACGTTTGCTGTCCAGAAACTCACAGGAAATTGTCTAAGAACAGATTTTTTCGAGCCAGTCATATCCTCTCCTTAAAATTAAGTGTTTAGAAATGAAACTTGTTGTAAATAAGCACCGAATTTGGATCCTTAGTGGTTTAGACGAGCCGCGTCAAACACAAAGAAATGATAGCAAAAACAGGCTTGTGGATAAGTTTTTTTTACTTTTGAATTATTGGATTTAAAAAGGTGAAGCCCTTCTTGTCAAAGGACCTATTGGGCTTTATAGCCCAATCTAGATTATCTGAGGCCGAACAATTGTAGAAGATAGTCGTCCTACGTAGCTTCGTATGTTCCTATCTTCGTTCTTACTGAAATGATCCATTCACAGAATTATATGTGTAAGTTTGGCCTTTTATCAACGAAGTACAAGAATAAAACGCCGCGTACTTGGTTCTGTACTATCGCTTGCGCCAGGAGCTTCTGTTTCAGAAGCCACAGGGGCGTCAGCTTTTGGTTTTGCTTCAAGAACAGCAAATTGATCTGATTTTCTGGGCGCTTGTTTATCAGTATCGAGATGCTTCAACAGTTCATTTATGACATCTAGTGTTAAGCGCGGTTGATTGGGATAAGGAGTGATTGTTGCTACGGCGATTACTTCATTAGAAATTATTTTATAGTCAGGATACCCTTTGGCTAAAAGCTCTACCAGCCTGAGAGGTAATATAACTGTAGGCTCATCTTGAAAATCAACAGGTGTTGTAAGTTTTCCCTCGGCTATTTCCTTGTCAACAATAGCATGAGGAATAAAATCAGCAAGCACAGTGTGTGTGGGCCCTTTATAAAGAACAAAGCCTCTTTCTTGTCCAATTCTAACATATTTACCCTCAGCCAGTTCTTCAGCTTTGGATATGCTCGCATAGGCCTTGATAATACCATATACTTCTCGTGCAAAATAGGTGGCAATGATAAAGCTTAAGCCATAACCGGCAATGGAACTTTCCACAGAATCAGAAACAGCAATGCCAGCAAAAAGTGTTATGGCAGAACTCGCAATGGCTTGGAAAAGTTTAAAACCAGAACTAATGCGTCTTTTTGTAATTGGTTGAATGTTATCATTGCGTCTCACATAACGTTCAACAATTCTTTCAAGACCTTCTATGGCTCCCCAAGTAACACCAAAACTAGCAAGTACTATGACTGCTGCGAGTAAAGCATTTGAGGCGAGAGCGAGTTTATCAGCATTAACGATATCGTTAAAACGCTCTTGGAGATATTGCGTCAGAGAGCCTCCCAGAGCGGCAACTGCTAGTGATGACTCACCAGCCACAGGTTGTGCTAAGGAAGCTATATCAGTGAAAAGTTCTGCGGCAGGTTGAAAGGGTTCTGCTGTTGCCAAAGCTGGAACAGTAAAGGCCGCTGCAGCTTGAGCCGGTTGTTGCAGAGCAGACACATCAGGTTGCAATGGTAAGGCTTGTGGCGCTGCCTGTGCGAAAAAACTTGATTGCCTATCTAAAGCAAGTGGTGCTTTGGCCAAAGGCGCTTCTATGTATTGAGCTAAAGGGCCACAATTTCTTTGTCCTAAAGCAAAATTTGAAAATTCATTTGTTACAAAAGAAGGTGAGTAAGCTAAAGGCATTGCAGGGCTCATGCCAACAAGACTGGCGTTACCCATTACGGGGGTGAAGTTCATATCTACCTCATAGATGTTATAATATATTAAGCACCAACAACCAATTACCAATCCGTCATAACTCAATACGGACAACGGATAGCGGATAACGGACTACGATAAAAGACCCCCCTACAGCAAAAACCTTACAGTATTTCGCATAAATTTTGCAATACTAATTATGTGCAATTCTCTGATTTCATTTTTGCAATAAAAGCAGTGGCTTCAAATAAGCGTACTGAGAAGATAAAAAGGATGAGATAAAAGGCAGAAATCAAGATTTCACCGTAACTGGCGGCTAGTACTGTAAATAAGGCACAGATTGTGACTAATATCTTTGCAGAAAAATGAGATTTGAAGATGAAGATAAGAAGGCTAAACGAAAAAATGTAAACCATATCGAGTAGTAAAGTATCAACGCTTGATAGAGGGTAGTACTTTTCGATAGCAACCTTAAAAAAGAATAATAATGTGATGAGAAGTGTATAATGCGCAATATTATCAATAGCTTCAGGAAAGGTTTCAATATGCTTGGTAAAAATATAGGATCTTTTCATGGTTTCGATTAAATCTTGAGTCATTCTAAACTTCTACAAAGAGCCAAAAAAAATCTCAAGCGTATTGTGTGCGCTATCATGCCTAGTATTTCCCCCAAAACAGTGGTATTTATAGAAGATGTTACCCCAAAAGCTGTCGGAAATACAATAACCTCTGCCAGGCTTATTATTTCACAACACATTAATTCCTTATAATCACAAAGAAAATTTATGCGACAAAAAGTATCAGGATATGGTCTGAGATTTGCATAATACAATGGTTATCGGGGTTAGTCAGTTCCTAAAAAGCTTATCAAAATGAGAACAACAGGGCAAATTTGACCGCATTTGAGGCTGCTTACCTATGGGGCCCTATTAAAATCATTTAACCTGTTTAAATCATTAACTAAAAAAATACATTATTTAACAGTACCTGGCTCAAATCTTGCAAATTCAATGGGTTGGGTCAGTGTAACTAAAAAGATAAGCTATGTTTAATATACCAAGTCACATACCCCTTCCTGTCGATCAAGATTCTTGGGATTATTTATTGGATAATGTTGATGAAGAAACACGCGCTCTTTTACCTAAAGAATTTACCTTTAGTGATGCGAGTGTGGTTCTAGATTTTTTTGCAAGTGAGTACATTAGTTTTCCACAGTCATGGTTTGAGAATGCGAGTACTCAAGACAACAGTGTTTTGACCAGAGATATGGAGTATTACGCTCGGCAAATGGGTGTTGATACAAGTGAAGAACCTGTTGCACAGCAAACAGGAGTGGATGCGCAAATTCCTGTTACATCTTTGGCTTCGCAAACTTCGCGTGAGCTTCAGTTGAGATTAGAAGTTTTTAAGAGCACTGTCTCTGAGAATTACTATGGAACAAGTATTAATAAAATTAACGAAGAGCTTTTACGTGTTGAGGATTATCAAGGAAACTTCGTTTCTGGATATGCAGTAGATTTATTCAATGCGTTTCAAAGAAGTCTTCTTTTTTCGCGGCCAGATCCGAATGTGTTTTCTATTGCTCAAAAAGCTGTTGCCAATGTTTTAGAAGAGCGTTGTCTTGTAACTGGTCCTAACGTTTCTCAGAAAGCGCGAGATATTGTTCTCTTCTTCTTAAATGAAATCAATAAAAGAACTGGTGGCGCTGAAATTGGTTGGGACTACAAATTACTGCGAGGCTTTCATTACTATACAAATACAGGGTATGCGGAACAAAAGGAGATAATCCAAGGCCAACGGATGCTAGGTAGTGCCGTTGAGTATTTACAATTAAATATTGGCATCAATGATGTTAAAGGTGATGTAGTAAAAGCATTTGATGCATCATCCTTGTCCACAGATTTACGAGAACATCTCATTTCTGTACAAGATAATTTGTATGAGGCGACGGGCCGCGTGCGCTTCATGAACACAAACCTTGAAATTGCATCGTTCATCAAAACTTTCGAAGGCAACCGAGATGATGTTGAATGGATTTATTCTCAAATGGGTATTCCACAAGATGCCGCAAGCGGCGAGTACTTGATCGACGAAATTTATTCGCAGATGGGTATTCTTTCTGCAAATGAGTGGTTGACCATAACAGCAGAGGAAGCCATGCAGAGAAACCTTCATGAAACGAGCTACCCTGTTTCTCCAGATGTCTGGAAACATTGCTTTGAATTGGCACGAGCTAAAAAGCTCTTGGATATGAAGCAATACGCGTTTACAGCTTTTGCAGTGGTAGGATCAATTGCCGCAGTCATTGGAGGAACAGCGTTGGGAGGACCTGTTGGCGGTATGGCAGCAGGTGTGACAGTGGCAGGGTTAACAGGCGGCTATGATGTTTATAAAACGCGTGAAAGGCTCATAGAGGTTGAAACAGCAAATGTAGCGCAGAGGCTGGCTGGATTTCCTTTGGGTGATGATGCGTATGTAGATCTTTTGCGTGAAGAATATCATTATAGTATTGGCGCTGCTGTTGGCAATACAGCTCTAGCAGCAGTAGGGGGTTATGCTAACCAATTTATCACAGGATCGCGTTTAACACGAATTACATTACAGGGTTTATACGGGGGACTTGATGGGGCAGGTTCTTGGAAATTAGATGCTCGTCAATCAGATCTTGATTACTTACAAAGACGTCTTGAAATGAGTGGTGGAAATCCTGAAGATGCGCGATCAGTAGCGATTCAAGGGTTAGTCTTTTCAGTGGGGCTTGGGGTGGCGGCTGGTGCTGGTGCTGAAATTGTTTTTGGAGGTGCTGGGCGTCAGCGACCTCCTGGGACTGGTGGTGACCGTGTGCATGTTGTGACAAAATTTGATGGCAGCGCCGAGATGATAGATCCTCAAACACAAGCCAGGGTTCCGGTGAAATTAAAACAAACCGAAACAGGGATGACCGCAGAGCTTCCTGATGGAAGGGTTGTTGCTTTGGATGTACAGGATCAACAGGTTGTGGGTGTTGTTCGCTCTCAAAAAAGATCACAGACAGCAGATGAATCCGTTATTCCAGAGGGTAGGCGACAAACAAGACAGGCGGCTGGAGAGGCAGAGCCTAAAAAAGCAGCAATAGATGAAGTCGGTGATCCCATCTTCGATAGTGTTCCGCAGACAAAGGACTTGTCAGGGGAAGAGTTGGGCATGCTCATGCGCGATTATCCAGAAGATTATAGCTTGGCTCGTCAATTCATTGATGACCCACAAGCATTCTGGGCTCATGTGGATGCGGGTGATGCTGATGCTATGCGTATAAGTGATACTTATGGATTAAAGCGTACTGCAGAACTTCCCGATGTGAATCCTGCAGCAAGACAAAGAACAGAAACCGGTTCAGATGAATTGCCACAACAGGGATTACATGCGGAGGGAGCTGGTGATGGGGGGATGGGTTCTGATATGACAACACCCGCGAGAACGGAAGAACCCGGTATAGAATTGAAGACAGGACTTGATTCTGCTCCAGAGCCTCATGCGGCGCCCACAGATAGTCCTCGTCAGTACTCGAGAAATGATCTTGAGACTGAAAGAGGAATACACTGGGGTACGCCGGAAGGAGAACGCCTGGGTCAATATTTGGATGATCAGTCAGATTTCTGGAAGGCCGTTGATGATGGAGATCCAGAGGCTCAAGCTATAGCTGAAAAATATCATTTGCAGAGATCAGGCCAGACGGTGCCTATTAGAACGTCTTTTAGTGAAAGTGAGTTGCAAGAAATAAGACGTCAGGATGGAGCTCTGGGCAAAGCAGCACAAAAATATAATGAGGACCCGGGGATTTTCTGGAAAAGACATCGTGAAGGGGCCCCTGCTTACAGACAACTGGTTGCAGCACATGGTTTAGTGGCACCAGATATTGAGGTAAGAATTGCTTCTGATGGCAGTATTGTTATTGGTGACAGGGCCTACTTGCAAAATAGGGAAATAATCGACCAGTTTGATATGGAAGCAGAATCAACTGCAGACGCCCAATATGAGTGGGTTATTGATGCCAGAAGGGGCACGCAGATGCGTGGTGGTGAAAGAAATAATTTTTTTGGTGTTGAACACGAAACACATTTTCTTAAATTTAAAGATGATTGGCATATAAAGGAGAAGCAAGGGATGGATATTCAGGATCGTACACAGTCCTATTATCAGTATTATAGGTTTTTAGTTGAAAATAAACATTTTGAAGAAATCGAGAAAATCATGCCAACGCTTCTAGAATTAAGATTGTTTTCAGAAGTTATCAGTGAATAGTTCGTTTAACTCGGATACACCTGTTTTTGCAGCTAGCTCTATTGCTGCTGTTTTCATTTCAGCAATTTGTTCTTCTGCTTTTTTCTGAATTTCTTTATCAATTGTCGTTGGCAGGCGAAGAGTATTTCTTTCTACAAGCCAATCAGTCATAGCACGTAAGTTGCGCACCAGTTTTTCTTTTAACGTTGGTTTTCCTAAATTGGTTTCGAGAACAGGATCCAAAAGTTCGAAAAGGCGCATGGTATTATCAATGAAGCTGGCAAGGTGATCCAAATGCCTTATGAATTGTTCTAGAGTGAAAGGCTGTGTGCCTTGTAATAGTTGTAGATCCTGAATAAGGTTTTTTGTATCAAGGCCAAGCAATTCAAACTGTTGATGGTATTCTCGAGCCAGGTTGCTTTTTAATTCTGTTAATGATGCCTCCCAGTCGGGTTTTATTGGTTTAGGTGGAGAGGCTAAATGAAAGTATGCTTGTTGTGGCAAGCTCATAGCACAACGTTGAGAGCTTCTATGTAATTGTTGAGCAACACCACTCAGCCCTGTTGTTAAGCTGCTCATATATTGGCGGGCAGAAGTAGGTATTTTTGACATGTTTACGGGGATCGTTTTAGCGGGCATATGAGCCGCTGTAAAACTGACATGACATAACATTGAGTCCATGAAATTTGTGGGCATGTGTGGAAGGCCAAAAATTTGCTGTATTCCAAGTGTTGCCATAATATTATTTTTCCAGAAAAAATGATCTCGTAACGTCCTGTTGTTATTATCGACAATAAATTGCAAGTGTTGTGTAAAAAAAACATTATTCTAATAATAGCAATAACCCAATTATATCAACAAGATAAAGGTGCTTTTTATTTATTTTCAAGAAAATGATCAAAATAGAGCGTTTGGGCACAACTTTATCAGGGATTTGCCGATAGGTATTATAGAAATAGTATACAAATAGAGGAATTAAGCTTTATGAAAGTTAGTAGTTTTTTAACATCAGTATCAGGTTTGGGGTTAGCACAGACTGGGGTGTTGCAGGGAGTTCCTTCTTCAGGAGCAAATATTGGTGATGGTTATTCAGCACAAGCAGAGACACCAAGAATTAGCACATTGCCATTAGTTCGTCATTCCAGTGCCCGGTTTGGTGAATTAGATGATTTAGGAGGTTGGAATGATGAAGGTAGGCATCGACGGCCACGGAAAAAACTGAAACAACAACAAAGCGGTTCTAGCATTACACATGTAGATGGTATTGATGTTCGTTATCGATCAAAAAAATCTGGAGTTCAGGATCTCGTTGCTAATGATCGGCTTGTCAGAGTGTGGCACCCTGAAATTGATGAAAAAGCGCGATTAGCGATGATGAACCTGACGAAATATCCAGACATTTGGCCATATATTTCTGTGATGCCTGATTTTCATGTTGGGGAATCCAATGTTAATGGTACGGTTATCCCAACAATGAATACGTTATATGTAAATGCTATAGGTGGGGATATTGGTTGTGGTATGGCTTGTATGCGATTACCCCTTTCCTTGTCAGATATTGAAAGCGTGCAACAGCAGTTATTTAAAGAAATTCATGCAAGGGTTCCTGTTGGTCGGCGTGTGAATATTCGCTATGATGAACGTGTGGATGGAAAGTCTTTCTTTCAGACCGATCTTGAAATCATGAATAAAGCCAATACACAAAGAGCAAAACAGTCATTAGGAACTTTAGGCAGTGGTAATCATTTTATTGAAGTGCAGGTGACAGAATTAGGTGAAGTGTATGTGATGGTTCATACAGGTTCCCGTATGTTAGGTCAGAATGTGAGAAAGGCTGGAATACAAAGAGGTCATAACGCTCAACAACCAAGAGGCCTGGTGACAATGGCTGCTGATTCAGAAGAAGGAAAGGAATATTTGAGAAATGCAGAATATGCTGTTCAGTATGCAACAGAAAACCGTCGGGAAATTCTTTACCAGGTATTTTTAGCGTTTCAAGCCCTTGTGCCCCAAATGAGTGATGTGAGCTTCGATTCTTTAATGGCAGAGTATATTGATACACCTCATAATTTTATAAGCAGGGAAGAACACTTTGGCAGACAATTGTACGTACATCGCAAAGGTGCTGTTTATGTGCCTAAGGGAGAGTTGAGCATTATACCAGGTAGTATGGGGTCTTATTCACACATTGTAAGAGGAAAAGGTAATAGATTTAGTTTTCATTCTTCTTCCCATGGTGCAGGGCGTGCTTTAACAAGGCATCAGGCATTATCAAGAATCAGCTATGAAGAATATTTGGCAGAAATGGAAGGGATTGCTTGTAGACAGGATCGGAATATTTTAGATGAGGCTCGAGGCGCATACAAAGACATATCGCAGGTCATGAGGCATCAGCGCGATTTAGTCAGTATTTATGAGACGCTCTATCCTTTTGTTGTTGTGAAAGGGTAGATCTTCTTGACACTCTTTTGACAGCTTTTCTTTTTCAATATGATAATCATGTGAGTGGGTTCTTTTCTGAAAACATAACCCATAGTAATCACACATGTTTTAGATGGTGGTCTGGCATTGTTCTTGCAAGAAATTCAAGGTAACATTACTATTATTATATACAGGTTTAGGAGAAAACATGCCGTTCAATGGAAAAATTATTACCATTCTTACATGCTTATTGTTCATCTATCTTATTGCCCCATTATCTTATACTGCCCAGGCAAAGGTTGATATCAAAAAAAGACTCATGACAGTGGAAAAATCACCTTTAAAAGAAGTGAATAACAAACAGAGAAGGCGCGGTATTGATATGGCTTATTGTGGAGATGGTGTCGTTCAGGAGTGGCGTGGTGAAGAATGCGATGATGGAAATGAAATTAACTTTGATGGCTGTACAAATCAATGCACTCTTGGCGCAGATCTTGTATTTGAAAATCTATGCGGAAACGGAATTATAAATGCTTTTATGGGCGAAGAGTGTGATGATGGGAATAATGTAAATGGTGATGGGTGTAACAGTATATGTAGAATAGAGGTAAAAGAATATTGTGGTGATGGTATTGTGCAGCCTTGGCTCGGCGAAGAATGTGATGATGGAAACAATATTGATGGGGATGGGTGCGGTTCAGAATGTATTGATGAAGGTTGTAGTTCCTGTACAGACACAGATAGTGGCACTAACCCCACAGATAGTCTTGGGAATGTTAGCGGAACAAACTTTTTTGGACAGACTTTTAGTATGAGCGACATTTGTTATATAGGAGACCCAACAAAAATATTTGAACGCAGCTGTGATTTGCAAAACCAAAACGGCTATATCAACATTCTCACTGATTGTCCCTATGGCGAGGTTTGCCAAAGTGGCGTTTGTGTTGAATACACACCACCTCCTGATGGTGGCAGTTGTGTTGATACAGATGGAGGCACAAACCCAACAGCTCAATTGGGTAATGTTTCTGGTGTGAGTATGTATGGAATAGCTTTTAATGAAGACGATGTGTGCTATACAGGGAATCCAACACAGGTGCTTGAGCGCAGCTGTGATTTATCAAGTCCTAATGGCTATATTTCTATTTTTGTTGATTGTCCCACGGGACAATTTTGCCAAGCAGGGGTTTGTGTTAATCCTTCACCTCCAGATGGTGATGATGATGACGATGATGATGATGATGATGGTAATAATGCTGGCAACTGTACAGATACAGATGGTGGGGCTAACCCCACAAATCAGTTGGGCAATGTCTCAGGCACAAGCGTTTATGGACAGGCTTTTAATCGTGATGATGTTTGTTATACGGGAGATCCTGAAATTGTTTTTGAACGTAGTTGTGACCTATCAAATCCAAATGGCTATGTAACTATTGCCACAAATTGTCCTGAAGGAGAAATGTGTAGTGGTGGTATTTGTGTTCCTTGTGACTGTGAAGAAGAAAGAGGGAAGTAAAACAAGTATTAAGAGATTTTCTTGGTTTGTTTTGGGGTAGAAAAATTATGATGGAGCCGTGTTTATACTGAAAGCATTTTTGTTGCTTGATCTGCTCATGCGAGACTGTGCAGAAGTGTGCAAGAATGCGAGCAAAGAAGTTGCACATTCTTGCATAATAAAGCTTGCTTTCATTTGAACTCAAAAGTGATCTTATTGGACAATTATCAACGTTAAACCAACAAATAATTCAGAAACAGGTTTTAGATTAATTAAACCCCTCTGGTCGTGTGAGAAAAAGACTCCAAAGTGCCCTTTCTAATTCTTTGATCGAAAACTGGCCATTCACGGGGCCAATGCTTTGTTTCTCTATGTCCCCATCGGGGCCGATAAAGCCTCTGTTATAATCAAAAGTATTTGCGCGATAAGGACCAAATTTACTGCCATATTCCTGACCTCCCACAACAGTGGTTCCTTTTTCGTAAAGAGACTCTACGGGGAATTTGTCAGTTGAAACCCCTTCACGTAAATAATCTGTTGCGGCTGTTGTGAGAAAGAAGGCCAATTGTCTCGCAAATCTGTGCCAATCAACTCGTTCGTGAAGTATGACTTCAGCTTGATCAACAGGGATATTTTCACGAACAGCATAGGCTGTGGCAAAGGCCTGAGAAAGCATGTGGGTGTATTTATTTAACCATTGAGGATTTTTCCAAAAATATTTTTCTGCATTTCGTTCTTTAGCGTCATGATAAAGACGGTTGCCAATGAGTAGGGCAATCCCAATCATGCCATTACCCAGAGTGATTGCTTCTAATAAACTTTGGCCATTAGGTCTTTCTAGTAAAGGCTTAAGCTCTCTTAGAGCATCTGAATCAGGACCTATCAATGTTTCTACAGATCTGAGCTCCTCAAAATCACGTAGTCCTGTTTCTCCAAAATTCGCATATTGAATGGCCCCTTGCCAATTGTCGAGACGGCCCATGCCTGTTCGTGACCTGAAGTAATGAAAGACATCAATGGCCCATATATACCGACCACGATCATAAGCTCTGTTTACAGCAGAGGCCTCAGCATTATGAAAAAGAACAATGGGGGCTGTGTGCAAAACACCATGACTAGCTAGTGTGAACATATCATGAACAGCGTCTTGAATGCCTTTGTTAAAACTGTCCTCACTTAAAGTAGGATCATCAAGGTAACGATAATAATCACGATTTTCTTGTGACGCGATAAACGCAATGGCTGTGTTAAAATTAATGTCCTGTGCCCTCGTTCCTGGCTCATCTTGTCGTCTTTCCATGCCTGGTATGCTTGGTGCTTTCTCAATTACATCACTGTTCATTGCCATTGTTTGCAAACCACCAGTGTTGGTGAGGTTTAACAGAAGCGCTAGACCACTGTCATCTGTTATGGGTTCTGGCAAGTCACTTCTGAGCCCTAAAGATCTTGTCGCTTGAAGCCATTTAAGTTCATTGATAAGTTGTGTGTCTGTTTGTTCGTGTCTGGCAAACTTAATGACCAAGGCCCTGCCATCAGAAAGCTTATAAACAAAACTACGACCCAATTGTTTTGGGGCGCTTTCTACTCCGTGTGATTGTAGAAAGGTAGCCAAATCAGCTTCACGAGTTACTGATTCCAGATCATCAATGCTGAGGGGTGAAGCGGCTTGATCAGGTTTCGCTAAAAAAGTTTCCATAAAAAAGGGAACTGTAGAAAAGGCATTGCCCCCATCCGAAAATTGGATATATTGAAGACCCAAGTTTTGCCACACATCATCAAGAATTTTCGCGTACTTTGGGTTTTGAAGGGCATAACCAAGATCACTAGCAAGAAGCATTGTAAAATTAGATTTGCCTTTCTCGCTAACGACGTGAGAGAGAGCAAGAATTTGACCCGCTGAAACAAGCTCAGGTGCTTTGCTGGCAATAATCGCCAGCATGCGTTGTTGGTGTTTAAAATAATCTGTAGTGGTTATTGTGTCACTGCGGCGAAATTTTTGTGCTCTCTTTGTTTCTGTCTCGATTAAGGCTTTTAAATCAGTGATGCTAGAGGCTTCTACCATAGCACGAAAAAGAGAGCCGGATTCAAAGGCAAAAGATTTTTTAGGATCAAGTTCACAAGCAATTTTTATCAAGGCCTTTAAACATTCTTCTTGTGTGAGAGAACCTACATTACGACAGTAATTTTTGGCATAGACCCTGGTCCAAATGAGATTGTCGCCTACTTTTTTCTCGGCCGTTATTTCTAAAAAATCAAGTGCTTCAGAATTGAAATGAGTTTCTAACAAGTTATATGTTTGTCGCGCCAGCTTGCGGGTTTCTGCCATTTGCATGCGTCTTGTTTTTGAAGTTTTGTCTTGAACTGTGTCAGGTGTTAAGCCGCACATTAACCCGTCTTCAACAATGTGTTTGGCTATAGCGACTTGTCCACAAGTCTCACGTAGTTTTATCTCAGGGATACCATTCTGATGAGACGCAATAAAATGAAAAGCTATTATGGCAATGTCGCCATTCATACCCATGTCTAAGCCTAATTGTACAATCGTTTCATGGTAGTGAATTCTATCTTCCTCAGACAAATGCTCCCAAGCAGTATCAAGGAGCTCTAGAGCTCTTTTTTTATTCGCAATACTGAGCTGGTTCGTTTTTGGTGATTTAGTAAGCTGTTGAAAGACTTCTCCGAAATTAAGAAATGCCCAGAGGTCTTGGTGGACATTTTCTGGAAACCTTAGAATGAGTTCAATAGCACTTGCTACGGCTAGTGTTACAACACGGTTAGACTTGTTTTCACGAGAAAGTCTTATAAGAGCATAAAAGCATCTGAGGTTTGTCATGAGGTCAGGTTCTGATGAAGCGAGCTTCCTGATGAGGGCGGCGAGAAGCATGCGGCCTTCAGATTTGGGAGGTATGTCTGAGGACAGAATGCGAGAAAAGGCGATCTGTTGTAGTAGAGGATCGCATTTTAGAATATCGGAAATGACATCTTCAGCAATCGAGTTGATTTCGTCATCTACATAGACCTGCTGTTGATAGATGCGTTCAAATTGTTCATGATAAGGATTGAATGTGGTTAGCTTTGTGAGTAATAACAAATCCTTTAACAAACCAATGGGTTCGTGTTCTTTTGTTGTTTGGGCGTTGAGTAATCTTTTGACAAAGAGAGCAATGTTTTTAGAAATTTGTGAGGCTTTAATTATTTCTGGTAAAAGCTGTTCTTTGACAATGCGATTTAACAGCGACTTGTCAGAAAGGTTTTCAATGTCTTTGATGATTTGTTCCCGTTCGAGTGAAGCATGATACTCTTGAATAACAGCAGACAGATGTCCGAAGTTTTTGGGAAGAAGGTGTGCAAAAGGTTCAAAAAGATCTTGTTCTACAACAGGAAGGTCTAAGTACCAGCGCATAAAGCTCATGGCATCAAAGAAGTCTTCACGCGATTCACAGGATTCAAGAATTCCTGAAAAGAATACACTAGATGTGCGGTGCGTGCGCATAAATGAAAAAGAAGAGTAACAAACTTCTTGATCATGAGCATCTCTTATCAAGGTAAACAAGGAGATGATTTCATCGCAGCTAAAACCCCTAATAACGCCATATTTATCGCAGTCAAGCCATTGGAGTAGTTTATTAAAGCCTGAACCAAAAACACTTTCTAATTCAGCTGTCATGTCATCGAGGTTTGTGGGATCTGGAAATTCTGTGATCGGTGTTTTGTTGACAGTAAAAAGAAGCAGTGCCATGAAAACAGGTAGAGTCCTGTATTCTGCATCAACCTTAGCCTTTTCGATTAAAGAACGTAGTCCATCAACAACTTCTAGTTGATACAAACAATTTCTTAAGCCAACTGAATATTTTGTGTGTTGCTCTGCCACTGAAATTTCTTTCAGTCGAATCATGGCAGGACACAGATCTGTCTGTGTTGTTTTGTTGCCAAATTGACGGAGTATGGCGGGTAAGGAGCGGAAAGTGCCAGTAGCAAACTCTGGTCTTGTTTCTTCAGTTATGGCACGAAGCTTTTGATAGAGAAGGCGAGCATCCCCTTGTTCTCTTAAGGCTTCTTGTTCGTTGTGTTGAAGCAAGTGGAATGCTAGAGGTGCTTCTTGAGGCGATAAGCGACCGAGCGCAATCGCGCCACGCATTTTTTCTATACGGGGCGCGACCCCACCATAAACGTCATTATCTACTAAAAAAGTTGAGCTTGCGTTCAGACTACTCATGAGAATTTGGCTTTCACCCATTGATAACCCAATAGAAAACATAACATACCCTATGTAAAAAAGATTTTATGTATAGTGAAGGGAGATTAGAATCATACCCCACACCCATATGCTTTCATATTATCGGTTGTTTTTGAGAAAAGTTGCTATAAGATTTGTGCCAATAGCAGTTGTAAGGGCATGAAATTATATATTAATAACTGAGGGGTTTTTTGACTAGAAAAAACAGTGAGAAATTCTTCTTCATAAATAGCCTTCACTCGTGGTCAGAAGTTGTCGAAAAACACCTGTAAACTGGCCAGTCTTTATAAGAATAGGTTTGCAAAACAGGCCAGAATATGATATTATTTAAACATGATTCACAGGCATGTTATTGAAAAAATTATAAAATATATAGATTCTCAGAAAGAGCATCCAAATGTCCTTATAATTGATGGGGCTCGACAGGTTGGCAAAACTACGGCCATATTGTTAGCTCTCAAACAAAGAACACCCTATTTGGAAATCAATTTAGAAAAACAAAAACAGTTTCGAAAGGCCATTGACGAGACTCAGTCTTTTGAAGAGTTTGAGAAAGTTCTTAAAAGAGAATTTAATTTTTCTCCGGGTGAAGGAACGCTGCTCTATATCGATGAAGCCAATGAAAGCCTATGGCTTGCTGCTTATATTCGCCAAATGAAGGAGGACTGGAAAAATCAGAAAGTTATTCTAAGTGGATCAATGATGTACAGGTTATTTAGAAACAAAAAAATTCGAGTGCCTGTAGGTCGTATTGAAACACTCACCGTAAAACCATTTTCATTTAAAGAATATTTACTCGCTAATGAAGTTACAAAATCATCTTTATCAAAGTATGGCTTGTTTGATTTAATTTCAGATTCTGAGCAAATAAAAAAAATATCATCCAGCGATCATCAACAGCTTCTTAGTTTATTGGATCACTATTTAATAAGTGGTGGTATGCCAGAAATTGCGATAAGCTATTTAAGTAATTCTGCTAATATAAATATACGGAACAAACATCTGGAGTATTTAGAAGTTTTAAAAGAAGATTTTCTCAAGCTGTTCTCAGAAGAATATAGCAATCTCTTTGATCGTACATTTAGCAGTGTGGCCAATCTATTAGGACAACCTTTTAAAAAAACATCTATTATTAGAAACAATCCTAAGTTAGCAGACAATTTGTTAACGGTTTTTGAAAAATGGAAGCTTGTTTTAAAGTGTGAGCAGAAAACTTTTGACCCCAATGCTTCAAATAAATTTTATCCTAAACGTTATTTGTTTGATTCAGGCTTCGCAAAAACAAAACGAGAAATGGGGTTGCCATCGATAAGCATCATCGCAACGTTGAGTTCAAGTCAGCGAGAGCCGCTTGGAGGTCTTATTGAGCAGGTGGCATGTAATGAACTATTAATTGAATATCATGATCTCTGTGGTTATCGAGAAAATAACTATGAGATAGATTTTATTGTAAAACAACAAAATATAACTATTCCCATTGAGTGTAAAGCCTCCCTCAAACCTAACAAAAATCAATACCGTTCACTGGACTTATTTCAAAAACGCTACCAGAATAATAAAGCCGTGATATTATCATTAGCACCATTTTCAAAGGTTCAAAGAGAGAAATATGTCGTATATCACATTCCCATTTATGCGATAAATGCTTGGCAAGATATACTATGAAACTATACTGATTCTGATGCCGTTTTCTTGTTTGATTTTACAAAATAGCTGGTAAAGGCTTCTTCCCCCACAGGCTTTACCCGTGGCCAGATGTCTTCAAGGTGGTATTCTTCACGGACCTCTTCTTGAAAAACGTGGCAAACAACATAACCAAAATCGATGAGAACCCATAACCCTGTTTCATAGCCTTCAACACCAACAGGATAGAGGGATGTTTTTTCTTTGGCCATATCAAGGATGTGATCAGAAAGAGCCTGGACTTGGCGATCGCTTGTGCCTGAAACGATGATAACGTGTTCTGCATAACTAGAAATTTCTGAGAGATCTAATAAGATGGGGTTAACACCTTTTTTATCAAGGCAAGCGTTGAAGAGGGTTTTGGTTAGTAGGTTGTTTTGTGTCATGTGTTTTTCCTTTGTGCAAGCCCTGCATAGCTTTAGCGAAGCAGGGTCGCTAGTCGCTAGTCGCTAGTCGCTCGTGTAGTATCCAAATTCTTCAACAGTGTGTTTAGCAATTCATTAATATTCTTTTGCGTCGCGCTTGATATGGCTATTATATCTCCCTCGATATTATTGGTTCTAAATTCATCAATGGTTTCTTGAACAAAATCCTCATCCACAAGATCTATTTTTGTGAGGACAATAATTTTTTGACGCTGCTCAGGATTTTTAAAATACGATTTAACTTCATTTTCAATGCACTGAAATCTTTCTAAAGCGGGTCTTGTTTCTTCTGGTGATAAACTAACAAGATGACATAAAATTTTTGTGCGTTCCGCGTGTTTTAAAAAACGGTCTCCCATACCTTTTCCCGCGTGAGCTCCTTCAATGAGTCCAGGGAGATCAGTGATGACAAAAGGGTTTGCTTCTTTATGTTTCACAACGCCGAGTACGGGTTCTAATGTGGTAAAGGGATAGTTGGCAACCTTGGGTCGTGCTTGTGAAACCACAGAAATAAAAGTTGATTTGCCAGCATTTGGCTCTCCAATGAGTCCTACATCAGCCAGCAATTTAAGTTCTAAATGAATGTTTTTGATTTCCCCTTCTTCACCTTCTTGGGCAAATCGTGGTGCTTGACGTGTGCTGGTTGTGAAAAAAGTGTTTCCTTTGCCCCCACGACCACCTTTGGCAATGACAACAGCTTCTCCATCTTGAGTCATATCAGCCAGAATGTCTCCTGTATCCGTATCGGTAATCACAGTGCCAACAGGTACAGGAACAACGAGATCAATAGCGGCGCGACCATTTTTCATAGCACCCATGCCATGTTGACCATATTTGGCTTTAAAAGATTGTTTGTATTTAAAATCGAGTAGTGTGGACATGCGTGTTGTAGCTTCAAAAATGATATCGCCACCTTTGCCGCCGTCGCCGCCATCAGGCCCACCACGTGGAATGTATTTTTCTCGACGAAAGGAAACACAGCCTTTACCGCCGTGACCTGCTTGAACATTAATTTTAGCTTCGTCGATGAATTTCATATATTCGTGGCTCGTGGTCCGTTGCTCGTGGTCCGTATATAAAAAAAGCCCTTTTAAAAGGGCTTTTTATTATACACTATTTAATAATATAAACTATTCTGCTGCTTGCTCAACAGGGAGGATGTTAACTTTTTTCTTTGTTTTTGAATAACGTGAAAAATTAACATGACCGTCTATTTTAGCAAAAATTGTGTAGTCTGTTCCAATGCCCACATTTTGACCAGGATGAAACTTTGTGCCTACTTGGCGTACAATAATTTCGCCAGCTTTTACAAGTTGTCCACCGAAACGTTTAATGCCGAGTCGTTGACCTGGAGAATTACGACCATTACTGGTTGATCCGCCTGCTTTCTTATGTGCCATAACAAATCCTTTCTCTTACTGAGTTACTTTTGTATTTCAGTAATTTCTACATCAGTTAATAATTGTCTGTGACCTTGTGATTTATGATAGCCTTTACGGCGTTTGTATTTAGTCACAATAACTTTATCATCTTTTTTATGATCAAGAACCTTGCCAATAACTTTGGCGCCTTTAACAACGGGCTCACCAAAAACTGGAGTATCTTCAATAAGGGCTAAAACATCAAATTCAACATTTTTGCCTGATTCGATATCGAGTTTATTAACAGTAATTTTTTGACCTTTACTAACTTGGTATTGTTGTCCGCCTGTCTTAATAATAGCTTCCATAATATTCCTCTGAAAAAATCAGTTCTTATATATTCCTCTTCCGATAACATTCATGAGTCTCGGAGGTCAGCTCAACTATGATATTTGAGGGGGGAATGTCAACTAAGCACTCAATAATTTAAGGATTCAATGTCATGGCGAGCAAAGCCGAGCATGTAATTTGTCCAGCGTTGTGAGAAAGTGCGACAATTAAGGGAAAAAAACATGCTTGAAGGGTAATAATTCTCGTTTGGTTTAGGCTTTGCAGAGATGGCTCTGCTTCTATGTATATGATATGATTGTTAAAATAAGAGCTGAAAAAGTCCGCAACATTTGAGGTCTTTGATCCGATAATAATAATGGAACATAATATATTAATAATATTAACGGGTTGTGAAAGGATTCTGCATGAAAAAAATTATTGTTGTTTTAGCATTTTTTGTTTTTGCCGTTTCATTTATAAATTGTGGAACAGAACAGAGTCTCATTCCTAACTTAACTGATAGTGAAGACCCTTCTCAAATACGTTTATGGCAAGTTGATGAAGAAGGTGTGAGTATTATTGAAATACCATTGGCTGCTTTTGGTGAGACTGAAGAAGATCTTACAGGTGCTTTGGTTGGCATCTCTGTGAATGACTATGCCATTGCTGATGATCTTGACCCCGCAACCTACTATGTTGCCTCAGTCAATCTTGTTGCCTTTCAAATGGGTGGTCTCGAAGATGGTGATATTATTAAGTTTACTATTGTAAATGCCGGCGGTGCTGAAGTCTTTTATCAAGGGACCTTTTCAACAGACGATTATGCAACAGCTATAATAGTTGTTCTTGAGCCCGAAGAAGATGGTCTTTCTGGTAGCGACTCTGGAGAAGCTCTGATCATGATCACAAAGCCAAATAAGCTTTTATATTCATTCTAAAAGTCTAAAAAAGTTATAATCCATAGACAATTCTCATAAAATCTGAAATAAATACGCCACTCATTAGTATTAATAATAATCTGTGTTAGTTGTGAAAAATAACTGAACACTGGATACAAAACTATGCGTATTAGCAATGAAATAGATTACGGTTTACGGGCTATGGTTGTTATTGCCTCTCATCAAGAGAAATTGCTTTCTTCCAAGGAAATATCACGTCAGTATTGTATCCCCTATAATTTTTTAACGCTTATTTTACCAAGACTTGTAAAAGCTCAGTTGATTGTGTCTCACCAAGGTCCCAAAGGTGGTTATCAGCTCAATAGGAAGCCTGATAAAATACCTGTTATTGATATCATTAGTGCCTTGGGAACACCTATAGAGATCACGCCGTGCAATACTGAAAAAGGTTGTAAGCTAGCAGAAATTTGTAGTTTATCTAAAATATGGATTGAGTTGAATAAGCAGATAGATTATTATTTGTTGGGCGTGACACTTGATCAAATAATGTTAGATTCTGAAAAGTTGAAACTCATTCAAAAGATTGGTGAACAAGAGCCTGTTTGTCGCTTCTAATTATAATAAGAAAAAAATTAATGTTGGTTTGACAAAACTTCTCTTTGCCCTTGTCCATTGGGTGATGACACAATGCCTTGATGTTCCATTTGTTCTACAATTCTAGCGGCTCTGTTATAACCAATACGGAATTGACGCTGAATACTGGAAATACTGACACGACCATTATCACAAACAACACGAACGGCTTGATCATAGTATTCATCAAAATTGTCCACACCATTTTCTCCTTCCAGCATTTCAGGTTCTTCGAGGATTTCTTCTTGATAACAAGGTTTGGCTTGTTTTTTCAAAAAATCCACAATGCGGATAATTTCTTTTTCTGAAATAAAGGCACCGTGAATGCGAAGTAATTTTGAGCTTCCTGGCGCAATAAAAAGCATGTCTCCCATGCCTAAGAGATGTTCGGCACCAACGGTATCTAAAATTGTTCGCGCATCATGTTTTGAGGTTACGCGGAAAGAAATGCGTGATGGGAAGTTGGCCTTGATGAGGCCTGTAATGACATCTACAGAAGGTCTTTGTGTGGCAATAATCAAGTGAAGACCTGCTGCGCGTGCTTTTTGTGCTAGACGGCAAACTGTTGTTTCAATGTCTTTGGAACAAGACATCATTAAGTCTGCAAATTCATCAATAACGATCACAATATAGGGAAGGCGGCCATTATGTTCAATGACTTCTACATGGGGGTCCTCAGAGGGCTTTTTATTTTCAAAATCTCCAGCATCAATCTTTTTATTGTATCCAGCCACATTACGAACACTCAAATCAGAAAGCAGTTTATAACGGCGTTCCATTTCACGAACAGCCCATTTAAGTGCCAGGTTGGCCTTATTGGGATCTGTGACAACAGGGAGCATGAGATGAGGGATTTCATCGTAAATTGAAAGTTCGATCATTTTTGGATCGATGAGAATCATGCGCACTTCATCTGGTTTGCTTTTGTAGAGTATGGATGTGATCATGGTGTTGATCGCTACAGATTTACCAGAGCCTGTTGATCCCGCAACAAGTAAGTGGGGCATTTTTTGTAAACTCGTTACAAAGGGAATGCCTTCAATATCTTTACCAAGTGCAATTTGAAGTTTAGAGTCATTCTTGTGAAATCGCTCATCCACAAGAATGTCTTTGAGCCATACAATTTCACGCGCATGGTTAGGAATTTCAATGCCAATGGCGGCTTTGTTTGGCAAGGGGGCAACGATGCGTACTGATCGGCCTCCCATGGCCATAGAAAGATCATCTGTTAGGCTGTTGATGCGTGAGAGTTTTACACCAGGAGCTGGTTGGAATTCAAACATCGTGATAACAGGACCTGGGTGTATTTCTGTCACGCGCCCATCAATAGCAAAATCCTTTAACTTGCTTTCCAGAATGCGTGCACTCATTTTGAGACTATTTTCATCAATTTCAACATTTTTTGATGTGTCATAATCAAGGAAGGCTAGAGAAGGAAGTTGATAGCCTTCAGAAATATTTTGTAATTCCATTTGGCTAATGTTCTTTTTAGGTTTTACATCTTTTCGTTCTCTTATTCTGGGTTCGATAATTTTGTCTTCACCAATGAGTGTGTCGATTTCTTTTGCTGTGAGAGGTTCTCCCTCTGTTTGGGAAAGGGGTTTGCGCTTTTCAATTTTTATGATTTGTTTCTCTTTGGCTTCTTGTTCTTTTTTTCCTTCCTTGAGTTTATGGCGTTCTTCTAAGTAATTCATGAGGGCTTTATGCATGCGAATGAGCGAAATGTAGAAATGGTTGCTAATGGTTCTTAAGCTGCGGCCTAATAAAAGAGAGGAAGTGCTGAGGGCCACAAAAAAGGACAAACGTGTTGCTAAAATAAAGGTTAGGGCCGCTCCAAAACAGACAAGAAGGTAAACGCCCCACAAGCCAAGGTATTGTTGGCCTATTTCGGCCAGAAGATTTCCGAGAGTGCCACCAGCGTTAATATTGTGTTGTCCAAATGAAAACTCAATAAAAAAGAGTTGTAGGAAAATAGAAATAAAAGTTGTGCAGATCACAAAGATAATAAAATCAACAATTTTAGGTCGTGATCTTTTGCCGGCATAAATAAGAATGGCTAAGATGAAAAAGTAAAGCCCCAGAAAATAACTGGCCCCGCCAAAAAGAAAAAAAAGAGCCCCCGCCATATAAGAGCCAATAACACCGCCTAGGTTTACTATGTTTTGGTAGCTGCCAGAGGAAAAAAAGGAGGGGTCCAACGGGCTGTAACTGACAATGCAGAGAAAGTAGAAGGCCCCCACAACAATGAGTAGGAGTGCCATGATTTCATTTTTGAGAGAAGAGGTTTGCGCGTCTTGATTTTGTCTTGTATTTTGTCTCTTTTTCATAGTTGTTAGTCGGCTCGACGCCTAATAAAAGCAGGAATGTCATAAACGTCATCTTCTTGCATGTTCATGCTGCTGAGTTCTCTAATTGTTTTTCTAAACTCAGATTGTTCACGAACATTTTTTGTGGGACGACGTGACCAATTCCCGTCAATACTTACTTCTTGAATAACCGGATCATTTTCCATGGGTTCCGTGATGCGGTTACCTGCAGGTCGTTTAGCACGTGGTTGTGGTTCAGTTGGTTCTCCCCAAGGAGATACAGGTTTTTTGCGTTCCGTCAATAATTCGTTTAGAAGGTCTGGATTGCTTTTTTCGGGAGCTGCATGAAGTGGTGTTTCTTCTAAAGGTAGTGGAATGTTTTCCTTGAGGGTTTTTTGTGTAGGGCTTTTTTTAACAATTTCTTCTTTTTGATAAGACGAAAAGACATCTTCAATGGAAAATTCATTTTCTAGCTGTGTTTTAGTTGAAACGTTTTGTTGTATAGCGGGAGCTCTTTGTATGGGCGGCCTTTCTTGTTGCATAGGCGTTGCTGTTTTCTTTATTTTACTGTTGAGCCAACTACTGGCCGATTGTTTGGGTTGTTGCTGTGTTTGTTCCAAATTTAAGGCCTTGAGTTGTTCATGATCGAATCCTGTGGCTATAACGGTTACGCTAATTTCATCTCCGGCATTGTCATCAATTACAGAACCAAAAATAATGTTGGCATCTTCATGAGCTTCTTGCTGGATGAGTTTACAAGCCTCATTGAGTTCAAAAAGTGTCATGTTTGAAGAGCCTGTTATATTTAACAAAAGGCCTGTTGCCCCTGAAATAGAAATGTTTTCTAAGAGTGGAGATGAAATGGCTAAGCGTGCGGCATCAATGGCACGGTTTTCTCCTGCGGCAATGCCCGTTCCCATAAGAGCGACACCCGCATCGCGCATGATTGTGTTCACATCAGCAAAGTCGAGATTGATGAGTCCTGGCGTTGTTATGAGGTCTGAAATGCCGCGAACAGCTTGTAAAAGCACGTGATCCACCATTTTAAAACTGTCGATGATGGGTGTGTTTTTATCAGCAAGGTTAAGAAGGTTGTCATTCGGAATGCAGATGAGTGTATCAACTTCTTTCTTAAGGGCGATGATGCCCTCATCAGCCTGACGCATGCGTTTTTTTCCTTCAAAGGAAAAGGGCTTTGTGACGACACCAACAGTCAGAACACCAGCCTCTTTAGCAACGCGTGCAATAATAGGAGCCGCACCTGTTCCTGTTCCGCCACCCATTCCGGCTGTAACAAAAACCATGTCAACGCCTTTGAAAGATTCAGCTACTATTGAAGCATCTTCTAGGGCAGCATCACGACCGATATCAGGGTTTGCACCAGCACCAAGTCCTTTTGTGAGTCGTGTGCCAATTTGAATTTTCGTAGGGGCTTCATTTTCTTTCAGAGCCTGTACATCGGTGTTAATGGCTGTAAAGTCGATACCTTCAAGTCGTGCTCGCATCATAGTTTTAATAGCATTACCACCGCCACCACCAATGCCCACAACTTTAATTTTTGCACTTACACTTAGGTCGTCTTCAAATTCGAACATATAATATCCTTTTTAATTATATCAAATAAGGGCTTTAGGCGTAAGGCACAAGGCGTAAGGTTTTTGCCTTAAGCCCTAAGCCTTGAGCTTTGACCCTTGAGCTTCATTAAAATACTTCTTCTAACCAGTTGCGCATTTTTTCTCTTGCTTTGAAGATGACGCTACTGTCTTTTGGTCTCATTCTTTCTCGTTTTTGATAACCATAAAGAACCAGACCAACGCCTGTTGTATAAATAGGGCTGCCCACAACGTCTACAAGACCGCCGATGCCTCGTGGCGTTGAGCGAACAACAGGGAGATCAAAAATTTGCTCAGCAAGATCAGTTGTGCCCGCCATATTAGCGACACCACCCGTGAGAACAATACCGGAAGCAATGCTGTCTTCATAACCGGAGCGAATAATTTCTTGTCTGCTGAGTTCAAATATTTCTTCTAATCTAGGCTCAATGATTTCGGCCAAAATTTGTCTAGATAAAATACGTGGTTTGCGGCCGCCCACTGAGGGAACATCAATTGTATCAGTTTTATTAATCATGCTAGCTAAAGCGCAGCCATATTTTTGTTTTATTTTTTCTGCTTCCTGGGCGGGTGTGCGCAAACCAATAGCAATATCATTTGTGATGTGATTGCCTCCTAAAGGAATAGAGGCTGTGTGGACAACGCTCCCATTAATGTAGATGAGTGTGTCTGTTGTGCCGCCACCAATGTCTAGAACCACAACACCCAATTCTTTTTCATCTTCCGTTAGTGAGGCATAAGAACTGGCCAAGGGACTTAACACAATATCATTAACATGAACGCCACAACGAGTAGCACATTTGATGATGTTTTGAATGCATGCGGTTGATGCGGTGACAATGTGGACATTCGCTTCAAATTTAGAACCAGCCATTCCCAGAGGTTCTTTAATGCCGTCTTGATCATCAACAATAAATTCTTGAGGGATAACATGAATGCTTTCACGATCCATTGTCATCACAACGGCAGAGGCACCATCAATAACGCGTTCAATATCGCGGTCAGCAATAAGTTTGTTTTTTACGGAAACAATACTGTGGCTATTTATTCCTTTAATATGGCCGCCAGAAATACCGGCATAAACTGAGAGAATATCGCAACCAGCCATAAGTTCAGCTTCTTCAATGGCTTTTTTAATGGATTCAATAGTGGCTTCAATATTAACAATGACTCCCTTGCGTAAACCGCGCGATGGGTGTGATCCAATGCCAATGATGTCAATGCCATCGTGTGTGACTTCACCAACAATCGCACAAATTTTTGTTGTGCCAATGTCAAGTCCAACGATTAAATTGTCTTTTTTTACCATAGTATTTCCTTTTTACACAAAAATAATCAATTTTTGCGGGCAATAATGCGCCCGAGCTTATTTAAATCAAGCCGGACATAGTTGTTTTCATTATAATGTTTTGACAATTTGAATTTTTCTAATACTTTTTGTTTTCTCACAAAGTCCTTGCGTCCATAATATACTTCTAAACCACTATCTTTTGTAAAAATGGTAAAACCAGAAACAGAATCAAAATGAATTTCCGAAATAGGGTCTTCTTGATAGTAGTTTTGTTTTTCTAAAAACTTTAAAATAGCCATTGTGAAGTTAAAATGTCTTTTCGCTAAATAAGGGTTCTTTTTAATGAAATCATCTGTAAATCCCGTGATGACAGGCAGGTCTTTGTTGTCATTTTTTTCAATTTTTTTAAAAACTTTTCCCGTGTCATCAACTAAATACATTTTATGCGTCATGAGAATCGCTTTTGGCATGCGTTCTGTTATGTGTATTTGTAATGTGTCAGGAAATTTGCGCCTTACTTTTGCTTCTTTAATCCAGTAGTGCTTTTGAATGTTGTCTTGAATAGAGCGGAGCTCAACAGCAAAGAGTTTGTCGCTATTTTCCAGTTGGGTGAGTGTTACAATATTTTGTTTTGTGACATGTATTAGGTCACCCAGAATATCAATTTTCTTTATTGATAAAGTATCGGAGTGATGAAGATACATCCACAAAGAAACAAAACAGGCGGCAATGATAAAGGCCGTAAAAACATGTAGAACACGTCTAATGTAGTAAAAACGACCTTTATAGAGCATTGGCCTTTCTTGCCATTTGCGATTCTTTTTCTTTTCTGACCAGAGCATTTACTCTTTATCCTCTCCTAATATTTTAACTTCTGTTTCTAACTGAACATCAAATAGCTGTTTGATTTTATCTTTAACAAGATTGATTAACGCAATCACATCAGAGGCTGTAGCATTGTTTTCATTGATAATAAAATTAGCATGTTTTGCGGAAATACGAGCGCCTCCAATTCTAACATTTTTGAGGTCCGCTTCTTCAATCATTTTGCCTGCAGGTACGACAATATCATTTCGGTGAGCTGGTTGCGGATTTTTAAAAACAGAGCCACAACTCGGATAATCAAGGGGTTGTTTGCTGACTCTTTGTTCCTGAAACTGTTTCATGAGGCTTTGTGCTTCCTCTGTGGATGTGAGCTCTTTAAAGCGGAAAAGGGCACTCACAATTATATTGCTTTTTGATAGCTTGAGATCGCGATAAGTGAAGTCCAAATGCTCTCGTGAAATAGTTTTTTGTTCTCCTTCTTTGGTGATGATCTTGATGTTGCGAACAACATCTTTTATTTCTTTTTGAGGCACACCGGCATTCATCTTGATAATGCCACCAATGCTTCCTGGTATGCCTGTCATGGGCATGATGTCAGAGAGTCCCATTTCTTTACAAAGAGAAACAAGTTTTGAAAAGCGGGCGCCAGCACCAGCCTCAATATCAACATAGGATTCATTTTGTTCAACGACGGTAATGTCTTTTAACATGTCGTATACAGAAATAACAAAACCTCTGATGCCTCCATCACGAATGAGCGTGTTAGCTCCTGAACCATGAAACCAACAGGGGATGGCTTGTTCATGAGCTAGGTTTACGGCATAGACAAGAGCGTCATGAGAGTTTGGTTTAAGGAAAATATCTGCAGGTCCGCCAATTCTCATGTAGGTATGTTGGCTCATGGGTTCATTAAATAAAATTTCGCCATCAAATTTTATCTTCAAAAGATCTTTGATCTCCTGTGTGATGAAATTTTTATCTTTCTTTTTCCAGCGCTTTAATATTTCTTTTTGTAAAGCACTAAGCGTTTCATTTTTCGTCGTATCCCTTGTTGTCATAAATATACCTTTAAGCCGTTAAATAAATCTTTTTGCCAGTTCGCGAGCGATATTTCGCGACATATAAGTTACATCACCAGCCCCTAAGCTTAAAAACACATCCCCTTGTTTGAGCTCTGCGAGTACTTTGTTTACAATTGTTTTTGTTTGCGGAACATAGTCTACAGTTGTTTTGTTTCTTTTTCTGATTTTATCAGCCAGATTTTTACCACTAATACCTTTAATGGGTGATTCGCTCGCGGCGTAAATACTTGTGATAAACAAGTGATCTACTTTATCAAAAGAGTTTACAAAAGCTCCAAAGAGATCTTTTGTGCGTGAATACCGGTGCGGTTGAAACAAAACAACGAGACGACCGGGAAAGGCCTGTTTCACTGTTTTGAGTGTTGCCAATATTTCCGAAGGGTGGTGTCCATAATCGTCAATGGCTGTAATGTTGCTGTTTTTAAAGAGTATTTCTAGCCGTCTTCCCACTCCTTTAAAAGCAGCCAACCCTTTTTTGATTTTATTAAGATTCATGCCAATTTCTTCAGCAACAGCAATGCATGCGAGAGAATTTAAAACATTATGTTTGCCAGGAACACTGAGAATGATTTTATCAACAAAGGTGTCTTTATGGTAGAGTTCGTATTGGCAAAGTGTTCCTTGGTATGTAAGGTTCCGTGCGTTGTAATCATGCCGGGGTGAAAATCCATAAAGAACATAGCGCGTTTTAATTTTCTTGCTTAAACTATGCGTTTCAGAGTCTTCGCCACATAAAATATTAAGTCCATAAAAAGGTATTTGATTACAAAAAGTTTGAAAGGCTAGGCGGTAATTTTCAAAACTACCATAGTGGTCCATGTGTTCATGGTCCATGTTTGTGACAACAGCAATCGTGGGCATGAGTTTTAAAAAAGATCCATCAGATTCGTCTGCTTCTGCGAGCATAAAGTCGCCTTTGCCAAGCTTTGCTGTTGAGCGGAGACTTTTTACTTTGCCCCCAATAATGATTGTGGGATCAACCTTTCCTGCTTGTAGAACAGATGCCAAGATAGATGTTGTTGTTGTTTTTCCATGGGTTCCGGCTACGGCAATACCGTATTTGGCGAGACGCATGATTTGAGCCAGCATTTCAGCTCTTTGAATAACCTGGATATTTTGTTTTTTTGCGGCTACGATTTCAGGGTTTGTGGTTTTAATAGCTGATGAAGCCACAACAACATCAATATTCTGAATATTTTTTGCCTGATGGCCGATGTATATTTTTGCACCAAGTCTCTTTAATCGCTTTGTGATATTTGTTTGTTTCATGTCAGAGCCGCTAACAGGATAGCCTAAATTAAGAAGGATCTCTGCAATGCCGCTCATGCCAATACCACCAATGCCAACAAAGTATGTATGTAGTTTTTTGTACATTTAATTTGTAATCCGTGTCCTGTGTCCCGTGTCCAATGTCTTGTTTTTTCCTGGGCACTGAGCACTGGGCACCGCATAGTTATCTAACAAGTTTGCCTAGCTCATTCACAATTTCTTTCGCTGCGTCCGGCTTTGCCAATTTCTGTATATTTACTGCTTTTTTGTTTAGTTTTTCCGGATGGTTATATACTTTTTCTACTAATTCTGCCAATTTTTTTGGCTCATCTTTTAGTTGATCTATAATCCAGCCCCCTTCAACATGCGTAACAGCGAGCGCATTCTTTTTTTGATGGTCATCAGCCGCATAGGGATAGGGAATAAAGATTGCTGGGCGTCCACTGAGTGCTAATTCTGTAACAGTGCTGGCACCAGCTCTGCAAATAACAACATGAGCGGTAGCATAATGTGTCTGCATATCATTAAAAAAGGATTTTACATCTGCTTGAATACTTCTGTTTTTATAGAAGTCAGTGACCTCATTAATATCTGTCTTAGCTGTCTGGTGAGTGATGTTGAGCCTTGGCCATAAATCTTTGATATGATCTATGGCTTCCATAATGAGCTTGTTCATGCCTACCGCACCTTGTGATCCCCCCGTAATGAAGATATTGAGTATTTCTTGATGTGTTGTATACGGGATTTGTTTAAGTTGTGCGCGAATAGGGTTTCCTGTGTGACAAATCTTATTCTTATTAAAGAAAGCATGACTTTGGGAAAATGTTGTAAATACTTTTTGAGCCAAACGACCTAAAAAACGATTCGTGATACCTGGTCGGGCATTTTGATCTTGTATGGCGATGGGTTTTTTCATTAAAAATCCTGCCAAACATGTTGGCCCAGAAACATAGCCCCCTGTTCCTAAAATCAACGCCGGTTTTTCTTTGATGATAATACGACAGGCTGAAAAGACGGCAAAAGGCAATTGTATAAGAGTCATGATTTTTTTTACCAAACCGCCTGATTTAAATTGGCTGATGCGCAAGCAACGAAGATCAAAGCCTGCATGGGGCACCATGCTAGATTCTTGTCCTTGTTTTGTGCCCACAAAAACAACCTTTCCCCCTTGTTTTACCCATTCTTGGGCTACAGCGATGCCAGGACTTACATGGCCACCTGTGCCACCACCGGTGATGAGGAGTTTTTTGTTTATAATGCGTTTATCGTCCATCGTCTATCGTCTTTCGTCTATCGTGTTGGTTAAACTTCTTCTCCAGTCTGAGTCGATATATTCAATAATATGCCAACAGCAAAAAGTGTAATCACAAGAGAAGAACCACCATAACTAATAAAAGGCAATACAAGGCCTTTTGTTGGCAATAGTCCCATGACCACGCCAAAATTAATAAAAGCTTGCAGGCCAATAAGGCTGGTAATGCCAAGTGCTAAAAAACGGCCAAAAGGATCTGTTGTTTTATTGGCGATGCTGAAACCTCTAAAGATAAAAAACAAAAATAAAGAACTGACAACAATAACACCAATCATGCCAAATTCTTCTCCGAGCACAGAAAAGATAAAATCTGTATGTGCTTCCGGAAGATAAAAAAGTTTTTGTTTACTTTCACCAAGGCCAACACCTGCCAAGCCACCTGATTTAAAAGCAACAAAAGATTGGATGATTTGAAAGCCGTAATCCATTTGATGTTTCCAGGGATCTAGAAAAGCAAGAATACGTTGTTTGCGAAAAGCTACTGAAAAAACCAGAAAATACAAAGCGGGACTGGCTAACAAAAGAGAGCCCACAAGATAGCTTGCGCGTGTGCCTGAAACAAAAAGCATCATAAAGATGACCGTGCCCAAAACAAAAGCGGAACCTAAGTCTTTTTGGAGAACAATAATGCCAAGAAAGAGGCCTACAATTGAGATAACGGGCAAGAAACCCGTAATAAAATTCTTAATTTTAAGGCCTTTTTTGCCTACCATATAGGCAACAAACATAATCACTGCAATTTTCGCAAACTCTGATGGTTGCATGCTTAAACTGCCGAGCTTAATCCAGCGGCTGGCACCACCAGCAGTATAGCCAAAAGGCGGTACAAGACACATGAACATCAGTATGAAAGCGATGCCGAGGAAAACATAGATCCATTTTGCATAGAGTTTGTAAGGTATGTTTCGGGCTATAAACAAACCAATGAGACCAATTGTGAAAAAGATCATTTCCTTTTTGAGGAAATAATAAGTGTCTCCATATTTATCTTGAGCCAGGATGGCGCTGGATGAAAAAATCATGAGCACACCCATGAGCACAAGAAGAAGTGTTGTGAAAAATAGATAAACATCGAATGGTTGTTGTATACGGACAGCACCTTGTCTTTGGTGATGAAAAAGAACTAGTTTTTCATGGTCTGCCTTTTTTTGTTTTCTTCTAAACATAGTTTCTTAAATATTCTTTACACATTGTTGAAAATCATAACCGCGTTCTTCAAAGTTCTTATATTGATCAAAGCTCGCACAAGCAGGTGACAAAAGGACGACATCTCCTTCGCAAGCTTCTTTGCTAGCTTGAGACACCGCTTCTTTCATGTCTTTGACAAGGATAATTTCAGCATCATCTTTGAAAAGCTTAGCCATTTTTTCTTTAGCGTCTCCTAAGAGAATGAGTTTTTTTACTTTGTTTTTTATAAGGCCTTTCAGAGGCGAAAAATCACAATTTTTCTCTTTACCACCAGCGATAAGAATAATGGGTTTGTCAAAGCTTGCAAGTGCCATGATAACCGCGCCAACATTAGTCGCTTTGGAATCATCGTAATAGAAAACGCCCTTATGTGAATGAACTTTTTGCATGCGGTGATTGAGTCCTGTAAATGTTTTGAGCGTTCTTTTGTAACTTTCTATAGCTTCAGGTGTGCTATTAATAAGCAAAACAGTGGTTAGTGATGCCAGCATGTTTTCATGGTTGTGTAGCCCTGTGAGTGCGCATTCTGAGAGCTGAAAGATAAAAGTTTTATCTTTTATTTTAATAATGAGCTCATCCTGTTGGCTGTAGCTGCCTTGGTCATAAATTTTTACTAAACTATAAGGGATGTTCTGTGTGTGGCTATCCCAGCTCATACGCTGACAATAGGGGTCGTCATCATTAAATATAAACCAATGGTTTTGATCAGAGTTCTTAATAATGTTTTGTTTCGCGAGAGCGTACTCTTGTATATTGTTATAGCGATCAAAGTGATCTTCAGTGACATTGAGGCAAATGGCTATTCGGTGTGTTAGAGAGCCAACAAGTTCTAGCTGATAACTGCTTTCTTCAATCACATAAAAAGGGGTGGGGGGTTCGTTAACCGCATTAATGAGCGGTTCACCAATATTGCCGCATAGCCTATTAGCCATGCCCGCATCTTCTAAAAGGGCATTTATCAACATGGCGGTAGTCGATTTCCCGTTCGTCCCCGTCACGGCAATAAAATCACCTAATAAATAAAAAGATGCTAGTTCCAATTCCCCAATAATTGGAATCATGTGTTTTGCGGCTGTGGTCACAACAGGATGTTGTAACGAAACCCCCGGGCTAGGAAAAACTGATGTGATTTGAGAGCTTGCTAAAAGCTCATGAGCTGCTTTTTCTGAAAGCTGCTTTTTAAATCCAGGTCCTGTTTTTTCTATGATGTCTGTCTTATCAACAACGTAGTAAAAGAGGTTCTTGTTGTCGAGAAAGCGTGCTATGGCTTTTCCGGTCATGCCAAACCCAACAATAAGAAAAGAGTTTTGTGAAGAGGCGTTGTTAATTAAATCTTTGTTATTCATACTATCTTAGTTTGAGCGTTACCAGTGCCAACATGGAACAGATAATCGCTATAATCCAAAAACGAACAATTACTTTTGATTCTTTCCATCCTTTAAGTTCAAAGTGGTGATGCAAAGGTGCCATTTGAAAAACGCGTTTACCATTGAGTTTAAATGAAACAACTTGGATAATAACAGAAATCGTTTCAAGAACAAAAATCCCACCAATGAGAAGAAGCAAAAATTCATTTTTTGTAATCAGGGCAATCATGCCCAGTAAGCTACCAATGCCCAGTGCACCAACATCACCCATAAAAATTTCAGCCGGGTGTGAATTGTGCCAAAGAAAGCCAATGAGAGCACCAATGACCGCGCCGCAAACAATGGAAAGCTCTCCGGCTCCCAAAACATTGGGAACTTGTAAATAGTTAGAAATAATCATGTTGCCTGCCGCGTAGGCTAAAATACCGTAACTGAAAAAAGAAATGGCTGCTGGTACCGTAACAAGCCCATCAAGTCCATCTGTTAAATTAACAGCATTGGCGGTGCCCACAACAACAAAAATTGTAAAAAATAAGTAGAGAAAACTAATGTCAGGTTTAAATTGTTTAAAAAATGGAAAGTGTAGTGTTGTGTCCAAATAACCGTTGCCATAGAGGTAGAGTCCCACAGCAAGGCAAATGACGACTTCAATAACGATTTTATATTGCCCTCTAAAACCAAAAGGATTTTTGCGAACGATTTTCATGTAATCATCAATAAAGCCCACAATAGTGAATCCCAACATAACAAAGAGGCTTGAGAGAACAAAGTGATTCGTCAAATCACACCAAAGTAGTGATGAAAAAAGAAAGCAGCCTATAACGAGAAGCCCCCCCATTGTGGGTGTATTGCTTTTTTGCAAATGTGTGATGGGGCCATCTTGTCGAACAACTTGCTTATATTGTTTTTTCTTCAGGAAACGAATCCATTTTCCCCCTAAGAAAAAATATATGATCATAGCTGTGAGCAGGGCGCCGAAGGTTCGGACGGTAATATATTTAAAAACATTAAAGAGAATAAAATCATCTCGTAAGGGGTAGAATAAGTGGTACAACATCTTCTATTCCTTTGTCATATTTTCTAAGTTAGTAATAACCTTTTCCATTGTCATGCCTCGTGAACCTTTAAAAAGAACAACAACAGGTCCTTTTTGTTTGTCTAAAGATTCTTTTATGGCATGAGCCATGTTTTTATGATCATCAAAAAATCTTTTTTCACACATATTTTGTGAATAACCAAAGCCGCTTAAATAATTATGAGCCAAGTTGCCATAGGAAAAAACTTCATTGAGTCCTAAGGCTTTTGCTTTTTTACCGATCTCTTCATGCAACAGAGGGCTGTTATCTCCTAGCTCTAGCATGCCTCCTAAGGCAACGATTGTGTAGGCTTGAGGATATTCCTCAGTGAGGGCTTGAAAGGCTGAGAGCATGGAATCAGGATTGGCATTGTACGTATCGTCAATAAAAGTCACAGAGCCTTTCACTATTTTTCTTCCTCGATTAAGTTTTATCGTAAAACTTTCGAGTCCTTGTATTATTGCCTCTTCACTAAGCCCCAGCTTATGGGCGATGGCAAAAACAGCTACGGCATTTTGTACGTGATGTTTGCCGACAAGAGACAGCTTGATTGGCAGTGATTTGTTTTCGTAGTGCAGTGAAAATGTCGTTGTGTGTTGTGATACGATAATGTTTTCAGCCCACACATTATTGTCTGGAGAAAAACCAAACGTTATTTTTTGCGCTTTAGTTTGTAGGGCGCTGATGTAAGGACAATCATGATAATAAAAAGCCGTGCTATTGGCATCAAGACCAATAAACAATTCACCTTTTGCTTGAGCCACGTGTTCAATTTTTCCGCCAACACCTTCTAAATGTGCGTGTCCGACATTTGTAATCAAACTGTCTGTTGGCTGGGTGATTTCTGTGAGGTAAGCGATTTCACCGAGATGATTCATTCCCATTTCAACAACAAAAAAATGTGCATCCTGATGAAAAGATAAAATAGTGAGCGGAACGCCAATATGGTTATTCAAATTTCCTTGGGTAGCGATAACAGGTCCCGCTGTTTTGAGAACATGAGTTAAATATTCTTTTGTCGTTGTTTTGCCATTAGAGCCAGTGATGGCAATGAGTGGTTGCGTAAATTTTTGTCGGTAATAATGAG
>JAHJDR010000401.1 GCA_018812345.1 bacterium
CACTTCTCCTCGCACTTGCTCGGCGTGATAAACCCTTCTCGTCCATTCAATTTGGCTCCACTAAAAAAAGGCCTATCCTTTCGGATAAGCCTTTTGAGGTTGTGCCCAAGACTGGACTCGAACCAGCACGGGTTTCCCCATACGCCCCTCAAGCGCACGTGTCTACCAATTCCACCACCTGGGCTTTTAACTACTATGAGCTAAAACTATTTTTTTTAAAAGATCGTTTTTCCTGACACGGGTCGTTTACGCTATCGTTCACTACGCTCACTGGCCGCGTAAACTCTCTCCCGCGCAGTTTGCCTTGTGCCTTTAGGCACAAGTTTACCTGCTTAGGCTACCAATTCCACCACCTGGGCACTGCTTCGCTTCTCAAGAAGTGAAGCAGTGTTTTCAACTCTCAACAACCAAAACTGCGTTCTACATGACTTCAATCTCTTCAACTTACTCAGCTGCTCCTTCTTCTACTGCAGCAGCTTCTGTTTCGATACTATCTGCCACAACACTTGATTCTACTACGGATTTTGCACCACTCACATGAAACTTAGAGATCGTAGCTAGACTTAAACTTGTAATCAAAAACATAATGGCCGCTACAGTTGTAAGTTTTGTAAAAATATTTCCTTTATCTGAACTGCCAAAAACAGCTTTTGCTCCCGCACCAAAAACAGCACCAATATCAGTTCCTTTACCAGCTTGTAGTAAAATAACACCGATAAGAATAAAAGCCATAATAAAATGAACAACAACAATTACTGGTTCAAATGCGATTAAAAAACTTGTCATAACTTTTCTGTGCCTATGTTCCTATGGGCCTATGGGCTTAAATATTGTTAATACTTAAGCATAGAAACACAAATTACATAAACACATTATACTCAATTACAATTACTAATAATCTCTAAAAAATCTTTTGATTTTAATGAAGCGCCACCAATGAGGGCTCCATCAATATCTTCCATGACCATCAGGTCTTTAATATTACTAGGCTTAACTGATCCACCATATAAAATATGTGAATCGGCGGCATATGAAGTTCCGAAATTTTTTGCAATCTCTTTTCTAATAAAATTGTGAACCTCTTGTGCCTGCTCTGGTGACGCGGTTTTGCCTGTTCCAATAGCCCAAACCGGCTCATAGGCAATAGCCATTGCCGCTATTTGATCTTTAAGAAGCCCTTTAAGCCCCTGTTTCAGCTGATTTTCAATAACAGTAAATGTTTTGCCTTCCTCACGCTCTTGCTCTGTTTCACCAACACAAAAAATAGGAATCATGCCTTTTTCAAAGACCTTATGAAGCTTTTTATTAATCATTTCATCTGTTTCGCCAAAAATATGACGACGTTCAGAATGGCCAATAATCACATAGTCACAACCCACTTCTTTAAGAAAATCTGTGCTCACTTCACCTGTAAAAGCACCAGAATCTTCAAAATGACAATTTTGCGCACCTAAATTAATGGTATTATCATCTTGAAGAGCTACACCCATTGCATACAAAGCTGTATAGGAAGGACAAATCACAATAGTCGCATTTTCTTCCTGGGTAACGAGACTACACTTCATTTCAGTTAAAAACTTTAAGGCCTCATCAACCACGTGATTCATCTTCCAATTAGCCGCTATCAATGGTTTTTTTTGTGTCATAACATCACCTTCAATCCTGGCAATTGTTTGCCTTCTAAAAATTCTAACGAAGCGCCACCACCAGTGGACATATGTGACATTTTTTCAGCATAACCTGATTTGTTAACAGCTGATAATGAATCACCACCACCCACAACTGTCATGCCCGCTATTTCTGATACAGCCTTAGCAATAGCATTTGTACCTTTTTGAAAGGCTTCCATTTCAAACACGCCCATGGGGCCATTCCAGAAAACCGTTTTACCTGTTTTAATAACGTCTGTAAATAAGGCTATAGACTCATCACCAATATCAAGCCCCATAAAGGCTCCCCAGTCGTCAGCATTTTTGACAAGTTTTGTCTGCGCATCAGGAGTAAAACCACTCGCAATAATATGATCAACAGGCAAAATAATTTCTACATTTTTAGCAGAAGCTCTTTGCAACATACGTTTCGCATGAGTGAGATGATCTGTATCAAGAAGCGATGTGCCTATTTCATAGCCTTGGGCTTTTAAAAATGTGTAGGCCATGCCACCACCAATAATAATTTTATTGGCGACCTTCATGAGATTTTCAATCACGCCAATTTTATCAGAAACCTTTGCACCACCCAATATTACAATAAAAGGCCGCTCAGGTTCTGCTAATAATGTGCCCAAACAGTTCACTTCTTTGATGACAAGTAGTCCAATGGCTTTCTCACTAAAATGCTTTACCATGCCACATGTGGAGGCATGTGCACGATGGAGTGTTCCAAAAGCATCATTCACATA
>JAHJDR010000402.1 GCA_018812345.1 bacterium
CACAACAAAATCAGGTAATTTATTCTTTAACGTTATTGCCATAATCAAAAAAATCCCGCGACCCAGCGAACCTGCGATACCGCGATCCTATTTCATAATCTTTTTAAACCAATTTAAATCGCCCTTTGCCCACACATAAATAAAACCCATAATCAAAATGAGTAAAAATATAAACATTTCAACTAGCACAACAACACCTGTTCCATTTGCTACCCATTCTTTAAAAACACGCACTACAGGAAACATGAACACAACTTCTACGTCAAAAATCACAAAGACAAGTGCAATCACATAGAAACGAATATTAAAGTTCATCCAGGCAGAACCAATGGGCTCTTCGCCACATTCATAGGTAGAAAGTTTTTCAGGAGTGGGGTTTTTGGGTCGCATGAGAGAACCCACAAGCAAGGTTACAAGAATAAAACCAACACCAACCAGAGAAAAAATTAAAACATTTGAGTAATTAAATAACATATTCAGACTAACTTCTTCTTATATTTTACAATTTTCATTTTTCACTTTTCAATTGTTTCTTATGTATGCCCTCTTGCACGAATATCACATCTGTTTAGGCGCTGCTTTTTAACAAAAACCGAACAAAACCTACAATAAAAAAATTACTTTTATTTTAATGCGTTCATACAAATTTATCCCAAAATCATTTCAAGTAAACATTCAATTAATCATTATCTATTGACACAAGGGCCCCCACTTTCTATCAAGCCTTATCTTATATATTATATGGATTTAAATGATTTTAAACCGTGCTTCCTCGTGGCCATGCCTGAATTAACCGACCCTAACTTCGCGAAAACAGTAATCCTTATGACTGATTTCAATAAAAAAGGGGCTAGTGGTTTTGTTATTAACAAAAAAACAGACATTGATTTGGGCGGCTCCATAGTTTTGCCCGACGGGTCTTTAAATCCAGATTATAATGACCTAACCTTATGGTATGGGGGGCCTGTAGAACCAGATAAAATCTGGATCATTTACGACGGCACAATACACGAAGAACCTCAAGACCATGGACTCGGTGATGAGATCAAAATTGCCCATGATATCGACATCTTAATAAATCATGAACAAACATTGGATCCGACAAAGCTCAAAGTCCTTCATGGTTTTTCTGGCTGGAGCGCTGGTCAACTCGATGGTGAAATAGCTCTTAATTCCTGGATCACAAGCCCGCTTTCTAAAGATCTTCTCTTTAATGTTGATGAAAAAAATGTTTGGGAACAGGCAATTAGAAATCTTGGTTTTGATCCCTCTAAGTTAAAAGGGATCAATTCAGCCTTTATTAATTAGTAATGTGAAATTCTTATGTCTGAATATGATGTCATTATTATTGGGGCTGGCATTTCCGGCCTCACAACAGCGTATCTCTTACACAAAAAAGGATATAACATCCTGGTTCTAGAAAAAAATGACTCCGTTGGGGGCCACATTAAAACAACGCATCATGAAGGCTTTCAATTAGAAGCAGGTCCTCATTCTTTTTTAGGTTCTTCAGAGTATATTTGGAAACTCATTGAAAAGCTTGATTTTGAAAGTCAGGCCATTGCCGCTTCTTCAGAAGCTAAAAATCGCTATATTTATCGCAATAAAAAACTACACCCATTGCCCTTGAGCCCTTTTTCCTTTCTTAAAACGCCTCTGCTTAGCTTAAAAGCAAAAGGCCGGTTGATGATCGAACCATTTATTCCCAATGGGGCTAAAGAAGAAGAAACAGCTTGGGATTTTTTCCAAAGACGCTTTGGAAAAGAAGCGGCAACCTATATTATGTCACCTTTTGTATCAGGTGTGTATGCTGGCAATGTAGAGAAACTCGGTGCCAAAGCAGCCTTCCCAAAATTTTGGCAATTTGAAAATGATTCTGGCTCTATGATTTGGGGCGCTTTTAAATATATGCGCGCCAAAAAGAAACGGTTTAATAAAGAAGGGCTCTCAAGCAGAAAAGGATTATATAGCTTTAAACAAGGCTTAGGACAAATCACAAAACTTTTAGGGGAAAAACTTAAAAATAACATACGAAAAGAAATTGATGTGCTACACATAAAAAAAGAAAGTGAAACGTATCATCTTCACTTTGGTGATCACACAATAAAAACAAAAACTCTTGTCATTGCCACACCACCCAAAGAAGCCACAAAACTCTTATCCTCAGTTATGGCTGATAGCGTGAAACTCTTAAACGAAATCCCCATGGCCCCTGTCACACTCATTCACTGGACCGTTCCTAAGAACATCCCCATTCCTCCAGGGTTTGGTTTTCTCATGCCAAAAATAAATAATAAAAGAGTTTTGGGAACATTGTTTCCGTCTTATTTATTTCCTAACCGCGCACCTGATGGTCACATTTTGCTCGCCTCGTTTTATGGCGGCATGCTTGATCCTATTGCGTGTGGTTTAAGTGCTTCTTTATTAACGAACCTCTTACTGCAAGAGCATAAAGAAATTTTTAACACTGATTTAGCACAAGCAAAAATATTAAAAATCACACGCTATGAACAAGCCATTCCGCAACTGCTTCCCACACACTTAAACATCATCAACGCAATTGAAAAAGAGCTAAAAACATGCCCAGGCATCTTTTTAGCTGGCAACTACATCACGGGTGTCGGCATGGAACAAGCAGTAGCCAGCGGCTTCCAAGCCGCTGAAAAGACTGAATACTATTTAAAAAAGAGGAAGCCCTAAAGG
>JAHJDR010000055.1 GCA_018812345.1 bacterium
AATTTAAATTTGTTTGAGACATTGAAATGTTCAGGTTTAGGTAAAAGGTTCAAGGAATGAAGCTTTCGGCTGGTTCAGGTTATAGGTTTAGGGATCTGTTCCCTTGAACTTGAACCTCATACCTGAACCACGCGAAGCGTTTTTCCCTGAACTTCAAACCTGAACTTGAACTATTATTTAATCTTCCTATCCAACACATTGCCTTCCGCATCACAGAGAACCATTTCCAAAGGCATTTTGCCAAGCGCGTGAGTGGCACAGCTTAAACAAGGATCATAGGCGCGAATGCCGACTTCTACCGCATTCATCATACCTTCAGTGATTGTCTTTTGACCTGTCATGAATTTTTCAGCAACCAGATTAACAGCCGTATTCATAGGCTGGTTATTGTTAGTTGTCGATACGATGAGGTTTGCCATTCTGACTTGGTCATTTTCATCAATACGGTAATGGTGAAAGAGGGTGCCACGAGGGGCTTCAATGAGACCAACACCTTCGTTAGTTTTTGTGCCTTTAGCAACACGTTCACCTGTCATGAGATCAGGATCATTCAAAAGGTCTTTCATCATTTCAGCGCTATGGAGAAGCTCAATGAGTCTTGCCCAATGTGTGTGTAAGACCATGTTATTGATTTTGCCGTTTGTGTAAGCTTTGTATTCTTCGAACTCTTTTTGAGCCAAAGGTGTGGGGATAAAATCAACTGTATTGCAACGGGCCAATGGTCCTACAGTATACCAGCCTTTTTCTTTGCCAAGATATTTGAGGTAAGGGAATTTCATGTAGCTCCAGGAGCGTACTTCTTCACTAATGTGTTTGAAGTAATCTTGGTAGTCAACGTCATCAAGAATTTTGTTACCTTCTGTATCAACAGCACGTAAAACACCGTGATAAAGATCCATGGCACCATCTTTTCTGACAAGGCTTAAATGGTTTGAGGGAAATTCACAAAAGCCATCGATGAGGTCTTTATTATTTTTATGATAGTCTTTAAAAAAGGTCAGGGCACCGAGTGACCAATCAATCATCTTATCGATATTGAGAGGATCAGCACCTTTGAGGAATGAATCACGTTCTTCTTCAGAAAGATGTTTGTTAATGCCACCAGGAATAGCGCCTGTGCCGTGAATTTTTTTGCCGGCTGTGGCGGCAATCACTTCTTGGCCATATTTACGCATCATAACAGCTTGAACAGCAAGATCTTTATGATGCATAGCTACGCCAATAACGTTACGGATTGCAGGATCAGCATCAACACCAAAGAGAAGATCTGGTGATGCTAAATGGAAAAAATGCAAGGTGTGGGATTGAAACATTTGGCCATAATGCATGAGGCGGCGCATTTTTTCACCAGTAGGTGTTAAGTCTTCAGGGCCCACGCCGACAATGACATCAACAGCTTTTGCAGCTGCTAAGTGATGGCTAACGGGGCAAATGCCGCAAAGTCTTTGTACAAGCACAGGCATTTCCCAATAGGGTCGTCCTTGAACAAAGCGTTCAAAACCACGAAACTCAACAATGTGTAATCGCGATTGTGAGATTTTGCCATTATCATCTTGATGGATAGTAACTTTACCGTGACCTTCAACGCGGGTGACGGGTTCTATAGTAATTTTTTGTGCCATTATGGCCTCCAAACATTAGCTCAAATCTTAACGCTCAAGGCTTAAGGCTCAGGGCTTAAGGCTTAAGGTAAAAGAGCTGTTATCTAAAATTTAGTCATACTTCACTACTTCGTAGGGCAAGTCTATTTCAGTTCCTTTAATCAGGGCCACAAGGGCGTTCCAAATTAAGTCAGCTCTTGGGGGACAGCCTGGAAGATAATAATCCATTTTAACGATTTCGTGACAAGGATAAACGCGATCAAGGATCATGGGGAGTTCATCGTCATTGGGCAAAATCTTTTCAAGGTTATCCTCTACGGTCACTCCATTGAGATAAGCTTCTTCTAAACATTCTTTAATGGGGATGCCATTACGCATAGCTGGCAAACCACCCATGATGGAACATTCTCCAAGAGCGATGAGAATTTTACAATTTTTGCGGAAAGCTTTTAGATTCTCTACGTTCTCACTATTACACACGCCACCTTCAATGATGCCAATATCACATTTTTTTGTGAATGTTTTGATGTCATCGATAGGGGATTTGTGAAACTCAACGAGTTCAATCAGATCGAGAATACGTTCATCAATATCCAAAATGGACATGTGACAACCAAAACAACCTGCGAGAGAAGCTGTTGCTACTACTGGTTTTGCCATATATTACCTCTTTTTTTCAATTTCACTCCCAATAGGAGTATTATCATATTTACGTTTACCAATGGGAATATCAAAGCCTTTTTCTTTTTTAAGCAAGGCGCCCACAGGGCAGAGTTCCATAACTTTATCAGCCTGTTCATCAGTCATTTGTGCGCATAAGTCTTTATCTGCAATAATTTCTGTTTTGTTGCCACGTTGACTGAATGTGAAAAAACTTTTTCCATCATCAGTTTTGAGACCGCGTATACAACGTTTGCATAAAATACAGCGATTATGATCTTTTATGAGTTTAGGTGTTGATCCATCAACAGAGCGCACAGGGAATTGATAAGGAAACTCTGGAACCATCATATTATAGCGATAAGCTATTGCTTGTAGTTCACAGCTACCACTGCGTTCACATGTTGGGCAAAGATGATTACCTTCAACAAACATGAGTTCAACAATTGATTTCCTGATTTTTTCTAATTCAGGAGTGCTATTTTCTATTTCCATACCTTCTTGAACAAGCGTGGTACAGGCTGTTGTCATTCTGCCGTTAATTTTTACATTACATATGCGACAAGAACCACGGGGTTTAACACCAGGATAATTACACAGTGTGGGAATGTAAATTTCATTTTTTGCAGCGGCATCAACAAGGTATTCACCAGAAGCTGCTTCACACACTTTACCATCAATTTTAAATGTTACCGTATTACTCATGATGACCTTCTAGGTTAGGGGTTCGACCAACAAACTGACAAGAATTTTTGACAGCATCAGCAAGATTAAAACTGCTATCATAGTCTTTATCAGATGTAATTTTATCTTCATAAAGATGTCGGAAATTTTTGATACTCCATACAATGGGGTTAGCGGCAGTCATGCCAAGACCACAGCGATTAGCTTGCATGATATCATTCCAGGCAAGGAGGTTGTCTAGGTCTTTTTTTACGCCATGACCATTAATGATTTTTTCAACAGTTTGTTTCAAGATGGGTGGTAAACTACGGCAAGGTTGACAAGAACCGCATGATTCCTCAATAAAGAAATCTGTAAAGTTGAGGACGACGTCTTTCAATAGATCTCGTTTGTTGCCAATAATGATAAAGGAACCACCCGTTGGTAGATCTTCAAAACTGAGTTGTCTGTTAAACTCATTCTCACCAATAAGTGTTCCTGAAGGACCACCCACTTGAATAGCTTGTGTGTTTTGGGCTCCAGCCATTTCAAGAATCTCTTTCATGGTCACACCCCAAGAGACTTCATAGATGCCTGGTTTTTGGCAGTCACCCGAAATACTTAAGATTTTTGTGCCGTCTGATTTATCTGTTCCAAAAGATTTATACCAGTCTGAACCTTCTACAATAATTTTACTCACAGCGCATAAGGTTTCCACATTGTTAACAGATGTTGGTTTACACAAATAACCACTTTCAACAGGGAAAGGAGGGCGATCGCGTGGTTCACCACGTTTGCCTTCAGCGGATTCTATGAGGGCTGATTCTTCACCACAAACATAAGCACCAGCTCCAAACTGAATACGAATAGTAAAGTTAAAACCATTTTTACCCAAGATGTTTTGACCCAAAAGATTTTTTTGAGTGAGTGTGGCTAAAGTGTGTTCTAAATATTTTTGGAGATATTTGTATTCATAGCGGATGTAAAGAATGCCTTCTGTGGCGCCAATCGCATAACCAGCAACGGCCATGCCTTCAAACAGCATTTCTGGATATTCTGTGAGGAGAACGCGATCTTTAAAAGTTCCGGGTTCCCCTTCATCAGCATTACAGAAAACGTATTTTTGATCGCCAGTAGCTTTACGGCAGAATTCCCATTTCATGCCTGTGGGGAAACCAGCGCCACCACGACCGCGGATGTTAGCTTTTTTTATTTCATTAATGACAGCTTCAGGAGTTTGCTCAAGCGCTTTTTTCAAACCAGAACCAATTTCATACTCTGCATCCATGAGCGGCCCTGTTTTATGAACATTGTTTTGCACCATGGAGGCAATAAGATCAGAGGCATTTTTGCCATCGCCTTTTTTAGTAACAAGCTCATGGGGTTGTTTGCCAGTTTTTAATTCATTAGCAATAGTTGTCGCTGTTTCAGCTGTCAGTTTTGTAAAAGGGATGTTATTGATAAGGGCGGCTACTTCTTGGTCATTCATGCCAATACAAGATGTTTCAAAAAGACCAAATTGCCCATCATCTGTTACTGAACCAATGGAACAACCAAGGGCTTTTTCAAAGGCTTTAACCACATCATGAAAGCCATTCATACAGGCCACAACACTGTTATTCACATAGATGCGAATCTTACCAGAGGGCTTTGTGGTAAAAAAGTGATAAAAAGACATTGTTTCTTGGATATCTGCT
>JAHJDR010000403.1 GCA_018812345.1 bacterium
TATTTTTTTGCTAAACTCATAAAAGAGCTCCTATCTCTGCAATATATTCCTGTATCGTTTTGGCCTCACCCTGTGCATCAAAAGCTTTTTTGAATGACTGCATCATGCCGTCGCAATTTACATAACAACCTGATTGTTCCGCATATGTGGGAATAGGGAAAATGACCAGGGCCCTTTCATCAACTTTTGTGTAGTTTGTAGCAAACAAAACCAAAACCTTTAACCCTCTTTTCTTGATCAAACCTAAGTCACTCTCTGATAGGTTCCTTTGAATAACAACAGCTTGTATATCCTTGGCTATTGCCTCGACTTCTTTCAGACCTAATTTTTGAATATGGGCCAAGTTGGGATTTTTGTCCTTTGCAATTAAAATATCATCCGCATAAGATTGAGCAGGATCATTTTTTGAATAATAAACAGTATCAGCAAAAAACTTATCTTTGGCAAAAGCGACAAAGCTGTCAATCGCCTCAACGCTCTCTTGAGCACTCGCAATAAACGCTATATTGAGAGGATCATATGATGTCAGCGTTTCACGTAAATAGCTCATAGCCTCTTGATAAGAAACTTCAGAGAAAACACCATCTTTACGATAAGCTGGTATCAATCTTCTTTCTTCATTAATAAACTTATAATCATAGCGACCAAAATCACACATCCAGTATTTATTAACTTCTAAATTTTCTCTTGGCTTTAAACGATAAACAACATTACCCTCATAATGAATGCTTATATTACACCCTCGTGAACAACCAGGACAAATAGAATCTGTTTGCGATAAATACCATACGCGTTTCTTATAGCGAAAATCTTTTGATGTGAGCGCACCAACAGGACAAACATCTACTGTGTTTCCTGAATAGGGATTGGTCATTTCTTTTCCTGGAAAAGTAGCCACCATGGAGTTGTGTCCGCGCTCTTGTACATAGAGTTCTTCTTTACCAGCTATCTCACGACAAAACCGCACACAACGCCTGCACACAACACAGCGCTCTTCATCCAGCATCACGCCTGAACCTAAATCAATCATCTTTCGTTTGCGCACTTTCTTTTCTTTATAGCGTGATGGTTGTAAATCATAATCCATGTAATAATCTTGCAACTTACACTCACCTGCCTGATCACATGTGGGACAATCTAAGGGATGGTTAATGAGCAGAAACTCCATCACTGATGAGCGCGCCTTTTCTATGAGTTCTGTATTTGTTTTAACAACCATGCCCTCAGTAGCAACTGTCTTACAGGCAATAACAGGCTTGGGAATCTTCTCAACTTCCACCAAACACATCCGACAATTCCCATCAGGACTTAACCCAGGATGGTAACAAAAATGAGGGATCTCTAAACCAATCTGCTTAGCCGCCTCAATAAGGTTTGTTCCCTCGTCAACTTCGATCTCTGTTCCGTCTATTATTAATCGTACTTTACTCATATTTGCTCTATCATCTAGCGTCCATCGTCTAGCGTCTATCGCCTGCCCCATTTGCGGGGTCTAGCGTATAGTTTATAAATTTTTGACAAAATCTTCTCTAAACTTAGTTATATAACTCTTAACTGGCATGGCTAGGGCATCTGCTAACACGCAAATTGTTCTTCCTACCATGTTATCAGCAATTTCTAATAATAAATCTAAATCTTTTTCCGACCCACCTTCACGATAAATACGGTCTAATATTTTATAGGTCCAACCACTTCCTTCACGACAAGGTGTACATTGGCCACAAGATTCATGGGCATAAAAATAAGCTAAATTGCGCAAGGCCCATAACATATCAACCGAATCATCCATCACAATAACACCGCCAGAGCCTAACATTGTTCCTTTTTCCATGAGCGCTTCATAATCAAGACGAGCACTATAAGCTTCCTCTGCCGTTAAGACAGGAACGGAAGAACCACCTGTTACCACAGCCTTAAGACGACCTGTTCCCGCAACACCGCCACATTCTTTTTCTATAAGATCTTTTAAAGGGTAACCTAAAGGAAGTTCATACACACCAGGCTTGTTCACATGCCCTGAAACACAAAATAATTTTGTACCAGGTGACTTGTCTGTACCCCATTGACGATATGCCTCTGCTCCCTTGTTCATTATGAAAGGAAGGGCACTAAGTGTTTCGACATTGTTAATAACAGTTGGGGAATTAAACAAGCCCACAATAGCGGGAAACGGTGGCTTTATCCTTGGATTACCACGTTTGCCTTCAAGAGACTCTAAAAGCGCTGTTTCTTCTCCACAAATATAGGCCCCTGCCCCACGATGAACAGTTATATCAAGTTTATACTCTTTACCTAAAACAGTTTCTCCTATTACACCTTGAGCATAAGCCTCATCAACAGCTTCTTGAATGCGCCGATACGCCAAATCAAACTCACCACGAATATAAATATAAGCGTGATGACAACCCACACCATACGCACAAATAATAATACCTTCGATTAGTTGGTGTGGATCCTTTTCCAATAAGTAACGATCTTTAAATGTTCCCGGTTCTGATTCATCCGCATTCACACAGAGATAAACAGGTTTATCACCACCTTTGGGAATAAAACTCCATTTCATACCAGCAGGAAACCCTGCACCACCACGCCCTCTGAGGCCAGACCTTTTTACTTCCTCAATAATATCTGCAGGCTTTGTGGCAAAAAGTTTATCAATACTTTGATAACCTCCGTGCTCTCTGTATACCTTGAGCGTATGCGAATTTTCTATGAGGAATCTATTTGTTAATACTTTTTTCATCGTCTAGCGTCTAGCGTCTATCGTCTAGCGCCTGCCCCGTTTGCGGGGTCTAGCGTTAATCTTTTTTCAGTTTCTCCATTAGTTTATCAAGCTTCTCAATCGTTAAGTGTTCAACAAGGCTATCATTTACCATCAATGCTGGGCCTGAACCGCAACTTCCTAAGCATTCAACAAGCTCTAGGGAAAATCTGCCATCCTTTGAAACGGAATCATGTTCCAACTGATATTTTTCCTTCAAGTGATGTCCTATATTTTCCATGCCAACAAGAGCACAGGACAATGTGCGGCATAACTGTAGGTGATATTTGCCCACGGGTTTTGTTTTGAACATGGTGTAAAACGTTGTCACACCATAAACATGCACAGGACTTAAATCGAGTAACTGCGCCACATATTCCTGGGCATCAAGAGGCAAATACCCCTGTTGTTTTTGGGCAAGCCATAAAACAGGGAGTAAAGCTGCCTGTTTGTTAGGATAACATTTTAAAATGGCATCACATTTTTTGAGGTTCTTTTCGTTAAACGTAAAACTCATCGATCACTTTCCCCCACAACAACATTAAGAGATCCGAGCGTGGCCACAGCATCAGCAATCATGTAGCCCTTAATCATATGTTCAAAGGCTGCAAACATATAAAAACAAGGGGGCCTTACTTTTAAACGATAAGGATTCATGCTCCCATCTGAAATAAGATAGAACCCTAATTCGCCATTAGCCACTTCTGTTCGAGAATAAATTTCGCCTTTGGGCGGCTTTATGCCATGCATGACTATTTTAAAATGATTCATCAGAGCTTCAATATTTGTATACACTTCCTGTTTTGCAGGTAACCGCACACGCTTGTCATCTGTCATGATGGGGCCTTTCGGCATCCGCGCAATACACTGCTCCATAATATGTAAGCTTTGGTCCATTTCTTCAAAACGAACCATAATACGGTCATAGGTATCACCCACTTCACCCACAGGAATATCAAAATCAAATGTCTCGTAATAATAATAGGGCTCTGCCTTGCGCAGATCAAAAGGAACACCGCTGGCACGTAAACATGGCCCTGTAAAGCCCCAATCAAGGGCTTGTTTTTTAGAAACAACACAAACATCGCGTGTGCGATCTAGGAAAATGCGATTTTTCAGCACAAGCCCTTTCACATCACGAATGGCCTGCCGCATTTCACTTATAAGAATTTTTAAATCTTTTTCATACCCAGAGTAGAGATCTCGTGAAAGACCACCTATTCGTGTGTAGGAATACGTTAGGCGTGCTCCTGAAATCTTTTCGATAAAATCATAAACTTTTTCTCTAACATTAAATGTATACCAGAAATTTGTTAGCGCCCCTAAATCAACTAGGTTCGTTCCCACACAAACCAGGTGATCAATCACACGAGACAGTTCACAAATAAGCACACGAACAATAATAGCCCGGTCAGGAACAACCACACCCATGAGATCTTCTACAGCCTTACAATACCCCACATTATTCATAAGTGACGAGACGTAATTCAAACGATCTGTATAAGGTATAACATTCTGATAACAAGAGTTTTCAGAATGCTTTTCAAAACAACGATGCAAATAGCCAATTTCAGATTTTGCCTTAACAATGGTTTCGCCATCAAGATACACCTGTGTTCTTAGCGCACCATGAAAGGCCGGGTGACTCGGTCCCATATTAACGATAAGAGGCGCTCCATCAGTTTCAAGGCATTCTATGTTCTGTGCTAAATTACTATTCATGATTACAATTAAACAACAATATACGCAGTACGCACGACGCACGACGCACTACGATCAAAGCAGTTCCTTAGTTTTCGGTATCGGTTGTCGGCGATCCAAAGGATAATCTTTTCTTAAAGGGTGACCTTCAAATTCATCCCACATCAAAAGCCTTTCTAAATTAGGGTGCCCTGAAAAAACAATTCCCATCATATCAAAAGCTTCTCGTTCTGCCCAATTAGCTGCACCAAAAATATCAGATACTGTTTCGATTTTGGGAAATTTATTATCTGGCAAAATCGTTTTTAAACAAACGCGTTTATTTTCGCGTGTGTTGTACAATAAATAAATCAGCTCAAAACGCTCTATAGCCTCAATCCCAAGATCTACAGAAGCAATGTCCATGAGCATGTCATAAAACAACTCTGTCTTCAAAATAGAAATAATAGGACGCAATTGTTCTGGTTTAAGCACAATAACTTCATGATTACTCTTTTCATCATAAAAAGAATCTTGAATCGCATCAGATAACGTGAGGTGAAGATGTTGGGCGACACTATTATTCATATTCTATCCACAAAAGCATTGGGATCAATTTTCTTTTGTAATTTTACTATAGCATTGAAAAACTGCTCTGGCCTAGGCGGACAACCAGGCACATAAACATCAACAGGAATAATTTCATCAATGCCCTGTAATACGCTGTAATTATTATAAAAACCACCTGATGAGGCACAAGCTCCTACAGCCAAGACCCATTTTGGTTCACACATCTGGTCATAAATACGTTTTAATATGGGGGCTTGTTTATAGTTAATCGTGCCCATAACCATGAGCAAATCTGATTGTCTGGGTGAAAACCGCACAACCTCAGCACCAAAGCGAGACAAATCAAAACCTGCAGACACAACACTCATAAATTCAATGGCGCAACACGCCGTTCCATAAGGCATGGGCCACAAAGAATACTTTCGTCCCCAATTGATCACATCTTGTATCCGTGTTGTGATCACATTATTACCCAATAAATCTGATTTTATGTCCTTAAATTTTTTCACTTTTCATTTTTCACTTTTCATTTTTCATTTTTCAATTTCTGCCCCTCTTTTTCCCCCAATCCAAAGCCCCTTTGCGCCATTCATAA
>JAHJDR010000404.1 GCA_018812345.1 bacterium
AATAAAGTTGAACGCCTAGGCTTAGGACGTGCCACAAGATACCGAATTAAGAACTAATCCACCCACCCCTAACAATGACATCACAACAATGACATCACCGTTGTTCTCAATTCGATAAATATCGTCAAAAGAGCTTATCTTTTCCCAAGTATAAACAGGCTAGAAACTGTAAGACATTGAATTAACAGCGTGTTATATTTGCTACGCCTGGCACTAATATTGCATTTTAAACAGCATGAAATTAAAATACTATTTTCTGTTATTTGGTTTTTGTATCAGTCTCACACTTATATCTCATAGTGCCTTTGCCACCTGTTCCTGGACTGTGAGTGGGTATGCAAAGTACTATGATGATTTCTTTGTTACGCAAGAGACAACACAATCAAAAGGCATTAAGAATGCTACAATTAAAATCTGGGCTTCAACAATACCCAGTGGAGGGTGGCGCTATTGGGGAAGTGATGTTCTCGATGAACAAGGTAACTACAGCATCACAAAAACACCAGCACAAAGTGATCCTATTGGGTGTGATTTACGCCGTCGCTTCAAAGTAAAAGTTTATCTCGATCATGATAAAGCACGTATTGTGAATCCTGGTTTACAAACGCGTACCATCCTGATCTCAAATCTTAATCAATGGAAAACTGGCCCCAACCTAACCATCAACAGAACTTTTTCAGAACTGATTGATACCAGCAGAGGAGAACTCTCTGGAGACTATGTAGACACAAGAGCCGCTCAACTTTTTGTAGGCTATCAAGACTTATTTGATTTTTTTGATGACTTAGAGCTAGACCCTATTAAACATAAAGCTGTTTGGCCTGATGGGGCTGGTGACCTCAATTATGAACAAGCCTGGAGCCCACCAGGAGGTTATGTACGCATCCCAAAAAGTGAGTATTGGCTACTCCAAAATAATCAATGGGAATATGTCGGTGATTTTCACTCAGATACTTTTAAAGCTCAAACAACAAAACTACAAAAAGTTGAAACCCAAATCCATGAGCTCTTGCATCAGTGGTTCAATACTTATGTTTATACCCCAAGCTTTGCCAGTGGCAGCAAGCCGTACACTCATGAATTTTATGAAACACCTGCTGTGAGTCTTTATGAAGCAATTCCCGTTGCCTATTCTGTACAATTGAGACTTCTTTGGTCCAATGGTTATATTAGCCCTACTGTCAGTGTGCCCTACAACGTAATTTTTTCCGATGTATTAGCAGCTCCGAAAATGGGTGGCGGAACCTATGAGTATCAAGAACTAAGAGATGATATAGATAATAATACTGCTGAGTGGCAAGAAATCCTTCAATCAGCTGAGCTAACCATTAAAAGCTTTCTCCAGCTTATTATTCGCACATCATGGTACCACGCCTTCCTAGGCAATGATTACGTCAATTCAAATCTTCTCATTGATAACACAACAGTACAAATAACTAGCAACATGTATTATACAAATGATATAACAAAAGACTATGACTGTTCTGAACTGCCACAAGCGTTATTCACTCCACAAGAAATCTTGAAACTATTAATGGAATGGAAAACAGAATCACCTGGAAACACAGTTCCTGAAAGTGAACGTAACAGTGAAGGGTTTTATGAATTCCTAAAAACCATGAAACCTGAATACTCTGAATACATTGATATTCTATGGCAGTTCTATAATCCTCACTATGCTGGTGAGCGTTTGAATCTAGAAATTTGTCCAGAAGCTCAAGAACCAAAAGAGTTCATCCCGCTAAGAAAACCAAAAAAACCAAGAGTTCAGATTAGACGATTTAAGCGGTAATCATTGCATCAAGAAACAAACCACCCCTGATCTATGGCATTTTATAATGTATCTTTATAATATTACAGTTTTTTTCATGTATTATTAACTATTAATTTACCTCCGACAAACGCATCATGCGACCATTTTGTACCGTAGTCCATTTTGGACTTGACTATTTTATACTATAGTCTACAATAGTCTTATGAGATATTTAACGCCATTTATTGATAAAGACCTATCCCGTAAAATGGTTTTTATTGGTGGCCCCAGACAAGTGGGAAAAACGACCCTCGCTGAATCAATTCTTTCAAATTACAAGAAAAATAATAAAACAGGATTATATCTTAATTGGGATTACGATGAAGATAAACAAAACATTTTACAAATGAAATGGTCTGACCAGGATGAACTTCTTATCTTTGATGAATTACATAAATATAAAAGATGGAAAAATTGGCTTAAAGGACTGTACGATAAGAAAAAAACAATCCACCGCTTTATTGTAACAGGCAGCGCCCGACTAGATGTTTATAAGCGAGGTGGTGATTCATTGATGGGACGCTATCACTACTGGCGATTACACCCTTTCACACTTTCAGAAATTCCTGATAAAATATCTTCCCAAGAAGCCCTCTCACGCCTGATGACCGTTGGTGGCTTTCCTGAACCTTTCTTAGATGGTGACGAAACCCAAGCCAGAAGATGGCGACGTGAACGATTCGACAAAATAATTAAAGATGATATTAGAGATTTGGAAGCTATTAAAGACATACAAACGCTGTCATTATTTGTGAACGCTTTAAGACAACGTGTTGGGTCGCCTATTGTCTTGTCAAATATTGTAGAGGATCTTCAAGTAACACATAAAACACTCTCTAAATGGTTATTGAGTCTAGAGAAAATGTATTTATTATTCATTGTCAGACCTTATACAAAAAACATAGCACGAGCCATACAAAAACCACCGCGTGTTTATTTTTTTGATAATGCTGATGTGATTGGAGATAAAGGTGCTGTTTTTGAAAACCTGGTAGCCTGCCATTTATTAAAAAAACTTCATTTCTTGGAAGATGCCTTCGGTCATACTTATGAACTCTCATATATTAGAGATAAAGAAAAACGAGAAGTTGATTTTGTCGTTGTTAAGGATGGTCAAGTTGAAGAGCTCATTGAAGTAAAAGTCTCTGATGAAAAAGTATCACGCTCACTGATTTATTACGCCAACAAACTAAAACCCAAAAAAGCATCACAGATTGTGATGAATCTAAAACGACCTTATTCATCAAACAACATAGACCTATATGACCCCAATACATATTTTAAGTCAGATTTTAGAAATTGAGCTTTCAATCCACCCACCCCCAACAACAATATCGCCTTTATAGAGCACAATGGCTTGGCCTGGGGTTATGGCGCTTACGGGTTCGGCGAATGTGATTTCGACGTCACCTGTTTTGGGGTTATAAGATCTAATTGAAGCTTCTACTTCCTTAAAACGATAACGCACTTTTGCTGTGAACGTTGTTTTTTCATTAGGATGTGTAAAAATAAAGTCTTTGGCTTTTAAACTTGTAGATAATAAGTCTTTAGGATCACCCAGAACAACTTCGTTAGTATCTGGACGAATTTGAGTAACATACATGCGCCGTCCTGTACTCACACCCAGCTGCTTTCTTTGACCTATTGTATATTTATCAATGCCCTGATGCTCTCCCAAAACCTGACCTTGCTGATCTACAAAATTGCCCACAGGTCTTTTTAAATCAGGATATTCTTCAGCAATGAACTTGGCATGATCGCCTGAGGGAATAAAACATATCTCCATGGATTCAGATTTATCATGAACCGTTAGACCCACTTGTTTGGCTTTTTTACGCAACTCTGGTTTTGTATAAGTCCCAACAGGAAATAAAATCTGATTCAAATTCTTTTTTAAAAGTCCAAAAAGAAAATAGGATTGATCTTTTTCGCTATCATGCCCTTTTTTAAGATGGTACTTTCCCTGTGCATCACAAATAATTTGAGCATGATGCCCTGTGGCCAAATATTTAGCGCCCAGTTTTTCTGTCTCTTTGAGAAGGAGATCGAATTTAATATCATGATTGCACTGAATACAAGGGTTGGGTGTGCGTCCCCAATGATACTCTTTAACAAAGGGATCAATCACAGCTTTTCGAAAGTGATCGGTATAATCAAAAACATAAAAAGGAATTCCCAAGCTGTCACAAACAGATCGCGCATCATTAACATCAGTCAGAGAACAACACGTTTTTGATTTAATCTGGCATTCTTCAGGCGCTTCCCAGAGCTTTAAGGACACGCCCACAACATCGTAGCCTTCTTCTTTCATCAAAAGAGCAGCCACAGAACTATCCACCCCACCAGACATGGCAACAACAACACGTGGTCTCATGACACCTCCCCTGTGATGCGCTGATACACTAATGTTATTTTTTCTAAGAGTGTACTCATAGCGGCTTGTGTTGTCTCAGAACCAAATGAAATACGAATTGTGCCTTGCGCAATATCATCAGAAAAACCCAATACAGAAAGAACAGGTGATTTATTGAGAGCTCCTGATGAGCAAGCACTTCCAAAGGATACTGCGACACCTTCCAAATCAAGATTTGTCGCCATGAGCTTGCCATCCACACCAGGAAATGCCAGAGAAACAATACTAGGCACATTTTGCTCAGCCTGTATAACAAGACAGTGAGGAAGCTTTTTTGCCAATTGCTCCAGAAAAAACTCACGCAGTTTTTGTTGGCGCTCCAATTCAGAGTCCACGTTATTGCAAACATTCTTGAGCGCATAACCTGCAGAAGCAATGCCCATCATGTTTTCTGTTCCCGCTCGTTTAGCATCTTCTTGAGGACCACCCCATAAAAGAGGAATAACATCACAAGTCTCACGAACAAGAAGACCACCAACACCTATTAACCCGCCAAACTTATGCGCACTCCAACTAACATAATCAACACACAAATCACTAAAATCAAAAACAAGCTTACCCATGGCCTGAGTGGCATCTGTGTGAAAAGGAATGTTTTTTTCCTGTGCCATGCGCGCCATCTCTTTTATCGGGAAAATAAAACCTGTTTCATTATTAACAAGCATCACACTTACAAGAGCCACAGCATCATCAAGTAGTGATTGATAGTAATCGAGATCAATAACACCGTTCGCAGTCACAGGTAAAAAAACGGGAATAAGACCATGAGACTCTATAACAGGAATGAGACTTAAGATAGAAGCGTGCTCAACAGTGCTAATAATCACTTTCTTGCCAACACATTCTTGATGCCACAAAGAAGCAAACACAAGGTTATTTGCTTCCGTACCCCCACTTGTAAAAATAAGTTTATCTCGAGGTTTAGCCCCCAAGAGATCCTTCATTTCTTTTCGTGTTGATTCTAAAAAGGCCCGCGCTTTCTGGCCTTCTTGGTGAAGGCTTGAGGGATTTTTGAAAGATTCTAAAGAGGCAAGAAAAGCCCCCAATCCTGGTGATGGTGGTGCTGAGGCGCTATAATCAAAATATAAACGTTTCATAAAAAAACCCGGCCTGCCTAAGGCGGACCGGGTTCAATAAAAAATAAAACCTTCCCAACCTACATTTGTGGTTCTGGTTGACTCACTTTTTCTTGAGGAAGAGGCTCTTCATCTCTTGCATCTGTAATGTTTTCTTCTTCCATGGGAATACCATTTATTTCATCAACAAAAACTGATTCTGTTTCTTGAACCGGTGCTCGCACAGGAACTGTTTGTGTTTTTGGCATTGGTTCATTTTGAACAATTGTCGTTGGTTGGACAGGAGCGGCAACAGGTGCTTCTGTAACATCGTATTCTGGTGTTCCAGGCATTGGTGTTACAATATCATGAGGATTAGCTTGTGTAACAGGAACCACAGGTTCTTCAGCAACTGTTAATCCATTTTCAATCTTGTGAACGGGTTGATAAGGCATGTCTTTGTATTCTGCTGCATTTGGGTTGGTTGTGTAACCGCCTGACGATTGCAAAATAACAAATTCAACGCGACGGTTTTGGCTCATGCCTTCAACCGTATCATTAGACGCAATCGGTTGTGATTCGCCATAACCTTTTGCTGTGAGGCGACTGCCATCAATACCAGCATCAATTAGATATTGTCTAACAGATTCAGAACGTCTTTGTGATAAGTTCATGTTATACACATCGCCACCACGCCAGTCACAATGTCCTTGCACTTCAACTAATCTGATTTCAGGATGCGTTTTAAGAACATCAACAACATCATCTAAGACAGGAAATGAAACTCTTTTAATTGATGCTTTAGCTGTATCAAAAAAGATTTTACCCCAAATAACAATTTTGTTGTCTTTAATACGTGGGTCTGGTGCACAAGGAGGACACTCTCTTGATTCAGGAGATTTCCAATTCACGCCAAAAAAACCACGAAATAATGGTGTGCCAACACCTTCTATGAGCCCAGCAGCGCCACCAAGACTTAAGGCAAAACCAGAGTCACCAATAAAGTAACGCATACCAGCACCAGCTTCTAGAGCTGTTGTGTTAGATGTGCCAAAAATATCGCGTAAGGCTTGTGTGTATCCTTGTGCTTCAGCAATGAGTTGAAAATAGCGGCTGGCTTTAAAGTTAGCAGCAATACCATAAGTAATTTCATCATCAATACGAATCGTTGCTGTGCCAAGATTAGCAAAATTATAAACACGCGTTACATCGTCACGCATGAGATAACCAGCATTCAACGCCATACTAAATCTTTTGTGAAAAGCGACATCAAATAAAATTTTCAAACCACCTGTTACATGACCATTACCCATGTAACGAACAACATCACCCGTTGGTAATGTTACAAAGGGCATAAAGGAAAGACCAACTTTATATTTGTCGATATCAACAGCTCTAAACTTTGCCATAACTGTCATATCGCCCATGCTCATACCGCTATCATCAGCAGCATTCACATCATCTGTATAATAAATATTATACGCGCTGGGAAGATTTACACCAACTGTTAACCAATCAACAAGACCAATAGCACCATAGGTGTTCATGATAAATGAGTGGTCTAAAACAGATTGACGTGTTGAAGTGCCACCTGTTGATCTAAATTCAAGAGGTCTATAAGCATAATCAAAGATGATACCAGTATTACCTTGCCAAGCTTTGAGAGATTGTGAACCATAAACAGAAAAATAATCACCCCCGTCAACAACAGGATCAAAGTTAACAGCATCAAAACGAGAAACATAAGCCGATTGCGCTGTAAAAGAAACAAGCAAAAGGCCAACAAGAACTAAAACACCAAGAATTCTTTTCATCATGATAACTCTCCTTAGAACACATTTAATGATTTGAAATTGTTAATAATCTTTTCAAAACCTGTCAATCACTTCGTATAAAAAGTTATCCACAGGGGGGGGAGCTTGGTCCGCGGGACCGTAGGACCGTGGGGAGAACTTGGGGATTTTTGGTCTCACGGACAACGGACAACGATAGCACGATAGCACGCTAGCACGATAGCTCGCTCAAGTCTCATCATACAACTCAAACCCATCATGCAAGAGCTGCATGGCTTTTTTACCATCGCTCTTAGCAACAATAATGGATATTTTGATTTCAGATGTCGAAATCATGTCAATATTGATGTTATTTTCAGCCAGAATACTAAAGGCTTTTGCTGCCACACCCGCATGAGATCTCATACCCACACCCACAATAGAAACCTTGGCAATATCGGTATCTGTTTCTGTTTTTGTAAAATCAAATTTCTTTTTGAGCGCCTCAATAATCTCTTTTGATTTAGGTAAATCAGTCATAGGAACCGTGAAACTCAAATCAGCCTTACCATCAGCACCCGTATTTTGAATGATCATATCAACATTGATATTGGCTTTGGCTATGGCACCAAAAACCTGCATACAAATACCAGGCTCATCAGGAACCTCGCGAATAGCCACTTTAGCTTCAGATAAATCTAAAGCCACACCTGAAACAACAATCTTTTCCATATCGGGCTCCTCTTCTGATAAAAGTGTTCCCTCATTACTATTAAACGAGGACCTAACAACAAGATTAACATTATGATTGGCTGCCAACTCAACAGAACGAATTTGTAAAACCTTTGATCCCAGTGAGGCTAATTCAAGCATTTCTTCATGAGATATTTGACTAAGTTTTCGGGCATTGTCACAAACATGGGGATCAGCAGTGTATACGCCATCTACATCCGTATAAATTTCACATAAATCTGCTTTTATAGCAGCAGCAATAGCCACGGCTGATGTATCAGAACCACCACGACCCAAAGTCGTGATCTGGCCTTCATCTGTCACGCCTTGAAAACCGGCAATAATCACAACCTGACCAATATCCAGTGATTTTTGAATCACAGTAGCATCAATGCTACGAATGCGCGCTTTTGTATGCACTCTATCTGTTAGCATTTTAATTTGTGATCCTAAGAAAGAACAAGACTGAGCTCCCATTTCTTGAATAGCAAGTCCCAATAGGGAAATTGTCACTTGCTCTCCTGTAGAAAGCAGCAAGTCCATTTCACGTCCTGAAGGTGTTTGCGAAACCTGATTGGCCATACCAATAAGTCTGTTTGTTTCCCCAGACATAGCTGAAACAACAACAACGACTTGATTACCTTGATTTTTCGTCTCAATAACCCGTTTGGCCACATTCTTAATGCGCTCAATATCACCAACAGAAGTGCCACCATATTTTTGAACAATAACCGCCATAGGAGTGGGTAACTATTTGAGATTGCGGTAAAATGCAAGAGGTGTGTGTATGGGCGTCTAGCGTCTGTCGTCTAGCGTCTTCTAGTGTTCAGTGTTCAGTGTACAGTGTTCAGTGTATAGTTACAGTATCTCACTGTACACTGGGCACTGGACACTAGCCACCAGGCACCAGCCAAACAAAGTTAATTGCAAATTCCCCAATATTCTGAAAAAGACACATACATGCGTAAAATATTCCTCACAGCCCTCTTCTGCCTCATTGCCCTACAAAGTTTTGCCACAGATCCCTTGGAACAAATCCATGCTACTGATCTTAAAGAAGCACTCAAAACACCTGAGCTCATTTATAAGCTCGATATCAACAGTCAGCACTTTGATAAACTTGACCCCAATATTGGCAAGCTCACTAACCTCAAGCACCTCAACTTGAATGATAACGAAATTGAGTCATTGCCCGACGAAATTGGAGAATTAAAAGTCTTGGTTTCTATTCTCATGAATAGCAATAAACTCACGCGCCTCTCAACAACCTTAGAAGGATTAAAATCACTAAAATGGATTCAAGCCAGCCATAATCAAATCAGCTACCTCCCCAGCACCATTGGCAATCTTCAAGGATTAGAACTACTCTATCTCGCTCACAATAAATTAGACACCCTGCCCATTGAAATTAGTTCATTAAACAAATTAAAAGAAATCGATTTGAGTTATAATTTTTTAAGAGGTCTTCCCCTTGAATTTGAAAAACTCACACAGATTGAATTTTTAAATTTAAGTGGCAATAAGCTAGAAGAATTTGGTTTCCAAATCGGTAAACTCGAAAACCTATCCTGGCTATATCTTAAAGATAACCTTTTCAAAAAATTGCCTACAGACATAGCTAAACTGAAAAAGATTAAAGAACTCGATCTCAGTAATAATAAACTAGAAAGTTTTCCAGAAGAAGTCTTGGCTCTCACAAACCTGGAAATGCTCAATCTTAGCAACAATCTCATTGATCAAATTCCATCCGAAATCGTTCGTTTAGAAAACTTGCGAATTCTTAACGTTCAAGACAATCGTATTTCCAAACTACCACAAAGCATGAACAAATTGACTAAATTGCAAGATTTACAATTAGAAGGAAATTTATTCACAGAAAATGAACAAAAGAATATTGTAAAAATGTTTCACGCATCTATCATTAAACTACATAGGGTGTATACGTCTCTCAAACAAGCCTTAGAAGCTGGTGCCGAAAAGGTTGATGTGCTCTACCTGAATCATAACGACCTCAATAGTTTCCCTGCTGATATTCTGGAACTCTCAGAGCTAGAGGAATTGTGGTTGGGCAACAATAACATCACAATAATCCCTCCTGAAATTCGCCGTCTTAAAGAACTCACTAAACTCGATTTAAGTCACAACAAGCTCAATAAGTTACCTAACGATATTAGACATTTAACAAAGCTTAAAAAACTCGATCTCACTAATAATAAGTTTAAAGACGATGAAAAAGCTCGCATTAAAAACCTATTACCCGAAGCAGAAATTGTTTTTTAGTCACCAGCAACCCAGCGAACCTGAGACCCAGAGATCCCAAGCCCCTAAGCCCTGTGCCTTACGCCTAATTTACCCTATTCCCCCGCAAACACATCCAAAGAATTATTACAAAAATGAATTGCCTGAAAAAGTTCTTCCTGTTTCAGTTGTTCCCCACCAAGAACACAGGCACGGTTCCACCACCATTCTTTTAAAAAATCCTGCATCATCGTATATTCTGATGCTGTACTTTCTGGTAAAAGCGATTTTAAAAGCCCTGCTGTGCCAATAAGACAGTTTGTTCCCTGACACGGCCCTGTAGAAAAACGAGTGCGACGTCTCACATCAGAAAGAGTGCGCACAAACTCATTTTTGACCACATAGTCAATTTCTGCTTTTGTGACTGGTTCACAAGAACAAACAAGCGCCCTTCCCTCAGGATTATTTGTCATCATTTTTAATATATTAAGAGCCCGACTACCATGCCGATAAACAATACGCGCACAAACATAGGGATCAAGATCATAATCAAGCGCTAAAGCTTTTACATCAGGAACATCATCACCACCTGGTAAAAACTTTTTATGCGTTGTACAAGGGGTATTATTATCTAATTTTTTGGCGACCACATCACATATTTCCTGTGCCATGATACGATAGCTAGCTAATTTGCCACCAACAAGACTAAAAACACCGGAAACCTTATCAACTTTTTCATGATCAATAATGGCATGTTCTCGACTTAAATCATCTTCATAACAATTGCGTTCATATAAAGTGGGCCGCACACCACTGTAAGCATAAATGAGTCGTGCGTCTTTTATAGCGGGAAAAATAGTTTCAATAGCATCGAGCAGGTATTTGATTTCATCTTCTGTAACGCGCTGATCGTCTAAATCTCCAAAATAATCATCATCTGTCGTACCAATGATCGTTACATTCTGTGAAGGGTATATAAATATTTCACGGCCATCAATGGCCTGTGCTACCAAGGCCATATTGAAAAGTTTACGATCAAAAACAAGATGAATGCCTTTTGTTGGTCTTAGTTTTATCTGAGCATTAAATTTATTACCAAAGACAGGAGCCCAAGGTCCAGTAGCATTGATTAAAACATCACAAGTGACCTGTTTTATTTCTTTGGTGAGCACATCCTGCAGAACAACACCTTTTACGGTATTATCCTCCGTCAAAACAGAAACAATTTCAGTGTGATTACACGCATGAGCGCCCTGTTCTGCGGCATCAACAACGTTAGCTATACACAAACGGCCTACATCCACACCCCACTCATCAAAGGTCACACCGCCCACAAGATTTTTTTTATCAAAACTTGATTCCAAAGCACAAACGTCATCAGGTGTTAGACGCGTGTGTTGCTGCGCTTTTTTCAAAGGCGCATACGCATCATAGGCTTTAAAATAGGCTTCAACGGCTTCCAGCAGAACTTTTGCTTTTAGTTTTGATCGTTGTGGTGTTTTATAAACAGTGTAAAGAAAAGGGATGCGAAAAAGTAAATGTGGGGCAATTTCTTTGATATAACCACTATCAAGACAGCTTAAACGTGTGACATCAATATCATTAAGTAAATATTTTGCCCCGCCATGAATAAGCCCTGATGAAGCTCCTGATGTTTCCGCAGAAAAATCCTTTTTTTCTACGAGCAGACAATCAATGTTCCGCAACGCCAAATCACGCGCAATCCCGCACCCGTTAATGCCACCGCCGGCGATAATGACTTTGTAGTGATCTTGCATTTTTCTGATCATTCATGAGGTGCCCGTTGCCCGGTGCCCGGTGTCCGTAAAAAACGATAACCGGAAACCGGAAAACGGAAACCGAAATTTAATATTCCATCTCCATAGCACTCATGTCTTCGCTTAAAATTTCTTTGGCGCGCATTTGAACACCGGGCATAATGTGATAAGCAAAGAACTTTGCCGTGCGAACCTTATTGCGATAAAAGGCCTCGTCTTTTCCATCAGCAATTGTTTTAGCAGCCAATACAGCTTGATCTAACAAGAGATAGCCCAATGTGGCATGACCACAAAGCTCCAGAAACGGCGTGGCACTCATGAGACATTTTTCTTTATCACCACCCATGCCCCATTCAGCAATCTTCATGGCTACTTGCGCAACCGTATCCATGGCTTTTTTCAGACTGGCTATTTCCGTACTAAGCGTTGCATGACCTTCATGTTGCGTGGCAAATTTGGTCACTTCTTCATAGTACTCTCTAAAAAGCTGGCCATTTTTCAGTGCTAATTTGCGTCCCATAAGATCCATAGCTTGAACACCATTTGTGCCTTCATAGAGAGACGCAATTTTTACGTCGCGCATATGTTGTTCAACAGGGTATTCAGAGCAATAACCGTAACCACCATGAATTTGAATAGCGAGTTCTGTCACTTTAAAACCAACATCCGTACAATATGCCTTACAAATAGGTGTGAGTAGATCTACACGATTTAAGTAATACTCGCGCTGCTCTTCATCTGGATGGGCTTCTGATAAATCAATGCACTTACCTGTATAGTATAACAAGGCGCGCATGCCTTCAGCAAAAGCACGTGATAAAGTGAGATTGCGACGCACATCAGGATATTCAACAATGGCTGTATCGCCACCTTGAATACGTTCTTTAGCAAACGTTAGAGAGTTTTCGTAAGCAGAACCAGCAATGGCCATGCCTTGCATGCCTGTCATGAGACGCGCTTCATTCATGAGTTTAAACATGAGGCGCATGCCTTTTGTTTGCTCACCAAGAAGGTAACCACGACACTTGCCATTTTCACCAAAGTTAAGCGTACACGTAGCGCTCGCTTTAATACCCATTTTATGTTCAATATTCACACAGTTCACATCATTGGAATCGCCTAAAGAACCATCGTCATTGACCCAAACCTTGGGAATGATAAAAAGTGACAGTCCTTTTGTTCCAGGAGCATCACCTTCTACACGTGCTAATACCAAATGAATAATGTTTTCTGTTAAATTATGATCACCACCTGTAATAAAAAGTTTGTTACCAACAACATTATAAGTGCCATCATCATTTAATTTAGCAACGGTCTTAACCTCACCCACAGCTGTACCTGCTTGAGGCTCTGTGAGACACATAGTTCCGGTCCATGTGCCGTTGTACATTTTTTCACAATAACGTTTTGCTAATTCTTCCGTTCCAAAATTTTCAATAAGATAAGATGAACCACGTGTTAAGCCTGAATAAAGAGAAAAAGCCACGTTAGCACCAATCATAAACTCACCAACAGCCGTGGCCATAGCAACGGGCAGGCCTTGTCCACCATAAGTTACAGGTGTATCAATCCCAATAAAACCATTTTCACCCATTTTTTTGTAGGCCTCAAGATAGCCTTTAGGAGCAGACACAACACCATCATTGATTTGGCATTGTTCGCGATCACCAGAAACATAGAGAGGATCTAATTCATTTTTAGCAAACTTTAAGGCCTCAGTTACGACCATTTTATAAACTTCTTCGTTATAATCTTTAAAACGTTCATATTCTGATAAGGCACCAATGTTAAGGTATTCAAAAAGGTTAAATTGGACATCACGTTCGTCGACTTTATATGTTGGCATTGTTTATTCCTTTCGTTGCTCGGTTTTCGATTATCGGTTATTGGTTATCGATAACATAGTTTTTTATCTAGATATTTGGGTAGCACAAGCCCTATTGGCTCTCAAGTAATTTTTATTCTTGTCCTTCTCTTCACGATAGACGATAGACGATAGACGATAGACGCTAGAACGTTATTTTATGAACTACCAATTCCATCACATTGACTCCTGCCCCTCAACAAACGCACAACTCAAAGAAGACTTTTTAGCCGGTAAAGCACCCTTAGAAACTGTTCTTGTCGCCAAAACACAAACACATGGCCGTGGTCGTTATGACCGAAAATGGCTCGCGCCTGAGGGCAATCTTAACGCAAGTTTCTTAATCAACACAGAAAACAATACAAAAGCACCTTCTGTCTTTAACCTGATGGGCGGATTAGCTGTTTGTAAAGCCATTAATAAAACATCTTCTCTAAAAGCCAAAATAAAATGGCCAAACGATGTTTTAATTAACGATCGAAAAGTTTGTGGCATTCTCAGTGAGTTTATTGTCGAAAAAAATGCCGCTATTATTGGCATGGGCGTTAATGTAAATTCACGCCTAATTGATTTTCCCACTGAGCGACAACCGGCGATCACAACACTGTATCACGAAACAAAAAATGAAATTGATTTACAGACTTTTTTACAAAACATTCTCAATGAATTTACACACACCGAGCCAACTAAACTTATTTCTGAGATACATGACCACCTAGCGTGGTTAGGGCAAGATGTTTGTGTTAAAAAAGAAAATACAATTATTAAGGGCAAACTGCATGGTTTAGATGAAAATGGTTTTTTATTGATCAAAAAAATAGATCAGAGCATAGAAACAGTAATGGCGGGGGATCTTCTTCGTCTAGCGTCTAGCGTCTAGCGTCTAGCGTCTAGCGTCTGTCGTTGTGGTGACGCTAATACGATAGACGATGGACGATGGACGATGGACGATAGCACGCACAAAATGTTACTAACAATCGACATAGGAAACTCAAATATCGTTTTTGGCGGTTTTATGGGAGATAGTCTTGATCTATTTTTTCGGATTAAAACCCGTAAAGAATTAAGTAAAACTGAGTGGGCACATCACATTTTAAAAGCTTTTCAAGAACATAAGGTTAAACCTAATCTTGTAGACAACGTCATTATTGCCAGTGTCGTCCCTGAAAAACAAGCCGCCCTATCAGAAATCATTCAAGAGCACCTGTCAGTTAGCAAACCATACATTGTCACATATAAATCAGATTTTCATATCACATTGGCCATAGAGAAGTTACAAACCCTAGGTATTGATCGTGCTGTTAATGCTGCAGCCGCTTTTGAAAAGTATAAAGCGAATCTTATTATTGTTGATGTTGGTACAGCCACAACTTTCGACATTGTAAAAGACAAAACATATATCGGCGGCCTGATTGTGCCTGGGCCCCAAACAATGAAAACAGCTCTTATTCAAAGCGCATCACAATTAGAGAAACTCAACTTACATTTGGAAAAACCAAAAAACATTATTGGCAAAAATACAAAAGACAGCATTCAGTCAGGCCTCTTCTATGGCTACATTGGTCTCATTGAAAACATTCTAAAAAACATCATTCACGAGCAAAAAACAGATTTCATCATAGTTTTTACAGGAGGCGCTGCCCCCCTTTTCATCCATGAAATCAGTCATCCCTGCCTCCATGAACCACACCTTACACTTAAGGGTTTAAAACTTGTATCTGACTGGAATACATAATAGTTATCCAAAACCAACACCCGATAACCCATAACCGATAACCCATAACCGATAACCCATAACCGATAACCCATAACCGACAACCGACAACCGACAACCGATAACCGATCCCCAATCCCTACCCTATTCCCAACTCATGAAATAACTCAACACTACTAGAATATTTTCTTAAATCTGTAATAACCTGACTAACAACAGTTATTTTTTTCTCAATCTTGAGTTTGCGTGTGAGCTCATCAATGAAGCTGGCAAATTGTTCTTCAATAACGTGTATTTCATCTTTAATATTAAGAAAATCACCTTGTGTAATAACAAGCCAATGCCCATTATCAACATGCCCGACAATATAGGGATCGGGAAATTGCTCAATGAGAAAACCTGTTGCCTCAGAAACAATATCTTTTTTTTGTAGAGGTGCTGAAACACTTGTGTCAAGTTTTGGCAGGGCAAAATAAAATAAAACAGCGGCTACTTGTTCTTTGTGCGTATGGCGAATTTCAAGATCAAGTTTACGTTGAAAATAAGAAACATTGTACGCATTGGTATCTAATTCGTGCAACAGGACCTCATTTAAGCGTCCTGTCAATCGTTCAAACTTTTCTTTTTCTTTTTGAATCTGCGTGGTCTGTTCATGTTTTTCTGAAGCATCTTCCAAAAAGAACACAAAACCAATAAGTTCTTTATTATCAAAAACAGGTTGTTGCCTTAAAGTTATATAGGTTTCTGAATCAACCACCTTTACAAGCTCATATGTCTCTTCCAAATCACAGGATGCGGCACTCAGCTGTTTATGAACATCATGGGGGATGTCCACATAGCGCCTAAGAATCCTTTGCTCTTCGTTATAACCAATAAGGTACCGTGCTTTTTGATTAAGGTAAAATATATTACCTTCGGTTCCTGTGAGAACCATTCCTAAAGGCGCATTTTCGAAAAATGTAAAACGATCTACAGAGGCAAAATGTTTTTTATCGTATATAAACTGTAATTCATGACGACATTTAGACATGTGAAAGGACAGAGCCTCTTGAATGTTTTCAAGATATCGTCGTGGAGGAATAAAATAGAGGTTTTCAACTTGTGGTATTTTTTTGTGAAATTCTGGCGCATCAAATGCGATAACAGCAATTTCTTTGTCGAGATCATAGGCAACCAACACAACATCAAGAATAACAGATATCTTCTTTGTTTCCACAACAATAAAATCAAATTCTTGTTTGAATAGCTCTTTACGGACTTTTGCCAATGTACTAACCTTCGTCATGGTAAGCTTGTCTTTTAAATCAGCATAGAGGGGGCTTTGTTTATTTGTTGTAAAAACGAGTCCTGTATTCATGGGATATTTTATTAACGTTTCTTTTGATAAAACGCAACTAAGTGCTCACGCTTAGTTCCAAAACCGGGCCTTTTTTCAACAACAAAACCAGTCTGCTCTAACGCATTACAGACAGGTCGCGCCACAGAGTACGTGCTCAAAAGAGCCCCAGGTTGGGCACACGCCGCTAACTTTTTAAACATTATCTCAGTCCAGCATTCGGGATTCTTTTTTGGGGCAAATGGATCAAAGAGAATAACATCAAACAACATTTTTCGTTGTGCAAATTCATCAAGGGCTTCATCCAGGTTTTCAATAATCAAACGTGCCTTAATATTGCCCTGTTCAACAATACTAAATTGTTTTAATGCCTGTAATAGTTCGTGTGCCTTACTCGTTTCTTGATGATCGTTTTGGGGTAAATCAAGAATAGTGAGATCATTTTCTATAGAATAAATCTCAAGCTGTGTTCCCGGAAGATTCTCTAAAAAATAAGAAACATAGCTCAACCAATTCAACCCCAAGCCAAACCCCACATCCAAAACGCGCCAAGTTGTTTGTTCTTTGTTTTTGAGATGTTCTATAAAGGGTTTTAAATACACATGCTGACACTCAGACAAAGCACCCGCTCGAGAATGATAAATTTCATCCAGATCTTTGCGATAAATGGTGTAGCTCCCATCATCGGTTTTCAGCCATTGGTAGTTTGAAGAATTGAGCATAGTTGTCTTTAAACAGATACTTTTTCATTTTTCAATTATGTATTTTTCACTTTTCAATTTTCTTATTTAAAACGGCATCCCGTCCATATCCACAAAAGGAGCTCTATCGGGAAGTGAGCGAAAGGCCTCTGCTACATCACGTCTGTGTTGTTCAGGATCACGGTAGCGACGAAATGATGGAAGGGTTCCTCGAAGGCCTAAACCGACACTACCCGTGACAAAACGGTTCTGTTTTGAAAAGCCATCTTGAAAATCAAAACCATTAAAATACTGGGCATCGGCATAGGCAAAAAGTGACATTGTAAAAACTGGTGGTACAAAATCTAGATTCAGGTCATCTTTCTGACTAGAGGGTTGCACTGGTTTATGATGATAGCTGATCAAATCCCATTCAGCATGGGGACCAATACCGAGAAAAAGTTTGTTCTCAAAATCCGGGTGTGAAAAAATCATGGCTGAACCACGCAAGCACACACGACCACTATTAAAGAAATTAAAACGACGCGTGTAGTCCCACACAGATTGTTCCAAGCACAGATCAGCATCAAAACGACAGGTTTGCACAGGATAAGCAGAACTTTTATCTGTTATGCCTTCATAATCTTGTCCAATATCATAGTCCGAAAATGCCGATTTAATAATATCATCAATTCCTGACAAGCCTGATTGCGTAGAATTGGCCCAATCACTCAAAGCCCCTAAATAATTGAGCGCATCTTCATAAGTCGCAATAGAATT
>JAHJDR010000405.1 GCA_018812345.1 bacterium
CGTGTACCGATTGCACGTCTCAGTGCTGCTCAAGCGATGCTGAAGAATCCGGTGAAGAGGGTACGACGATAGTTCGTGCTGCGTAGTGCGTTGTGCGTACTGCGTGATTGTTATTGCGAGCGATCACGAATTAATGAGTGAGAGCGTGGCAATCTAGGAAGTATATATTTTTCCTGGATTGCCGCGTATCCTCAATAAAGGATAACATAATGAGAAAATATATCATTTTATTCATTCTACTTTTAATAACAGTAAATTGTTCCTCCCAAACAGGTATATTTCCGAAGGTAGATTTGGATACAGCTGAGGCGAGTGCCACATTGCCTAACCCCATTAGCATTGTGACTGATGTGGCCAATAATCAAATTGTTGTGGCTAATGCCAATACAGACATTTTGTTTGAAACAGGCTCTATGGCGGTTCTCTCTGTTGATGCTACCGATACAGATGCTGTTGTTCTCGCTATTGAAGACATTATTGAAGCACCCAATTTTGCTACACAAATGTTTTTTGATGGGGCCAATACTATTTATTTACCGTATCGTGAAGAATTTAGTGCGGGAGCCGCTGATGATATTCTTGTGCAATACACCTTAGGCGCTGGTTCTATTGAAGAAGAAGAGCGCGTGACTGTTGCTGCTGATCCTTTTGGCATGATGGGGGATGGTACAAATTTATTTGTTGTTTCTAATGATATGGTCTCTGTTTATGATTATGCCTTAACGGAAGATACAGCCATTGATCTTACTGTGGCAACTGATGACGGGCTGGATGATACAGATGCTGTTGATGTCCTCGCAATTGCCTATGATGCCACAAATGATCGCGCTTTTGTGAGTAATAGCGGTGGCAAAATGTTTGTTCTCGATTTAGCAACCAATGAGCTTGTGCAGGCTGTTACGGGCCCCACAAGCACGCGAAATCTTATTATTAATAACGATATTCTTTATGTTATTGATGCGATAACAGAAACAGTTATGGTCTTTGATGTGAATGCCCTTGTTGCGGCTACAGACGCTCCAGAAGCTGTTGATGATTCCAGTTTTTTATTAGCCACGATCACAGTGGGCAATGATCCCTATGGTATGGCTATTGATGCCGCCAACAATCGACTCTATGTGGGTAATTTAGCTGATGACTCGCTCTCTGTGATTGATACTCTGACCTATCAAGAAATTGCGCGCATTTCTTTAGATAGTGATGATATTGCCACTGGTTTTAAAAGAGATTGTGATGAGCCTTTTGCTTTAGCACTTGATACGTATAACGCTGTTCCCTTTGTTTTTATCGCCTGTGCGGCCTCACATGACATTACGGTTGTGAATACTGAAACTTTAGAAGTTGTTTCCGTGTTTCCGAATACGAAAATTTGACGTCTCACGTCTCATGAAAGCGAGACAGTCGAAACAGTCGAGACAGTCGTATGAATAAAACCACGATTGTCTCGACTGTCTCGATAGCTCGATGTCTCGAAAAAGAGGATTTAGAATGTATAAAAAAATTAGAAATATTACATTAGTAGTTATAATCGCAGTCGTTCAATTAGCGTGCGGTGGTGGTTCTGGCTCAGGCAAATTTATTGCTGTTAATCACATTGCTGTTGATTCTACAAATGATCGTCTGTTCATGACAGAGCCTTCGCAGCGCTTATTTGCGCTCACAGCGTCTACACTTGAGGATATTGCTGAAGAGCAGCCTATCGTGGCAGAAGAGGTTAATGAGGCTATATATGCTTTATTGCCCAATGTGGTAACTCATCTCGGTGCGTACACCAATGGCACCTCATCGCGTCTTTTTGTGATGGGATCCTTTAAAAATAGTGATGGCACTTATGCCTTGAATAAAATTCGTGTTCTTGACTTTGATGGCACATCTTTTACGCAGCCCAGTTTTTCTCCTATCACAATATCTGATGGTGACGAGGCAACAGATGAAACAGATAATACATTTGCCGCCTTGCTTGTTGATCAAGAAAATGGCGTTGTTTATGTTACTGATAGCTCTGATGGCCAAGTTTATGGTTTTAGTGCTACAGATGGCTCTGTTGTCGTGGGACCCATGGGTATTGCGGGTAACCCCAGTGGCCTGGCTCTCGATAATGGGTATCTCTATGTGTGTAATGCCAGTAATACAGAAGATGAACAGTTGATAACTGTTTATGATGTTTCTGATTATGCCTCAACAACGATTGATAAGGATATGCCTTGTACACACATTGCTGTAAAGAGCAATGATACGGGCACAGTGATGCTTGTGAAGAGACGAGATGAACAACGCGTGGATATTTTTTCTGTGGATACAGCAACCTATGATGCTGCCACAGCAATAGCTTCAGAAGCCTCTAGCTTAAATGATGGTTACTTAACAGATTCTGATGGGATTACATCTGCTATCAATGGTATTGTTTTAGTCGTTGATACAGATGATTCTTTCTACGGTTATTTATCTGAGTGGGATGGTAATATTGAAATGCTCACTATAAATTCGAATCTGAATTCGTATAGTTTGGATACTCTTTCTACCTCGGTGACCAATATTACAGAAGGAAGTTCTCTCAATACATCAAGTGGTGCTGCCACAACAGCGTATCTTATTTCAGAAGCAGGAGCTTTGATTTCAGTGGCTGTTGGTTCTACGGAAGTTATTGTTAATGATTAAGAGGTTGGTTGCTTTATGACAACAAATTTTGAGCGCATAACATACAAACTCAACAAAAATCAGCAAACATGGTTTGTGACAGGTGTGGCAGGCTTTATTGGTTCTCATATTTTAGAAACCCTTTTAAAATTGAATCAAAAGGTAATTGGTCTTGATAACTATTTTAGTGGGTATGAAGACAATCTGACTCAAGTTAAAGAACTGGTTACAGCAGATCAATGGAAGAATTTTACTTTTATAGAAGATGATATTCGTAACAAAAAATTGTTATTAGAAAAGACAAAAGGCGTGGATTTTGTATTACACCAAGCAGCCTTGTGTTCAGTGCCACAATCCATGTCTGAACCAGAGCTAGCACATGATATTAATGTAAATGGTTTTATTAATATCTTAGAGGCCTGTCGCAAAAATGGTATCAAAAGTCTCGTTTATGCCTCATCAAGTGCTGTGTATGGTGATGACCCTGCAACGGCTAAAAGAGAAGGCAGAATAGGACAAATTTTATCTCCCTATGGTCTAACAAAATATATCGATGAACTTTATGCTGAGCACTATGCAAAACTTTTTGGATTGAAATGTGTAGGGCTTCGCTATTTTAATGTGTTTGGACCGCGTCAAGATCCTGATGGCGCTTATGCAGCGATCATTCCCAAATGGGTTGCTTGCATGATCAGAGATGACCCCATTACCATTTACGGTGATGGTGATATGACACGAGATTTTTGCTATGTGGGTAATGTTGTACAGGCCAATATTCTAGCGGCTATCATGCCGTTGCATGATAAGAACTATCATGTTTTCAATGTTGGTTGTGGTTTGAGAACATCTATTAATGAACTCTTTCGGACTCTTCAAGAAATGCTCATGACAGAATACCCGCATGTGAAAACAATCAGACCCATTAATGGTGATTCGCGCATGGGTGATATTAAAAACTCATTGGCTGATATCATGCAAATCCAAAATCGCCTCAAATATGATGCCGCCATCCTGCTCAACGAAGGTCTGAACTTGTCGATTGATTGGTATAAGAAGCAGGTGTGATCTACTCCCGATACTCCCCAAAAACGTCTCTAAGCACATCAGAAATTTCACCCAGTGTGGCGTAGGCTTTGACGGCTTTGAGAATAGGGGGCATGAGGTTATTAGTGGTTTTGGCAGTTTCACGGATGGTGTCTAAATGTTTTGTAACACCATCATTATCGCGCTTATTTTTGAGCTGGGTGAGTTCTTTGATTTGCTTGGTTTCGAGTTCTTTGTCTATTTTTAAAAGATCTGAGGGCAGGGGCTCTTCTGTTTCATAGGCATTTACCCCAACAATTATTTGATCTTTGGATTCAATGGCTTTTTGATATGTGTAAGCAGCATTTTGAATTTCATTTTGCATAAAACCTTGTTCAATGGCCTTAACGGCGCCACCTAAGCCATCAATTTTTTCTATGTAGGCTAAAGCCTGTTCTTCAATTTTATTTGTGAGATCTTCAACAAAGTAAGATCCTGCTAAAGGGTCGATGGTGTCAGCGACACCTGTTTCTTCAGCCAAGATTTGTTGCGTTCTGAGGGCGATGTTGACTGACTTTTCTGTGGGCAACGCTAAAGCCTCATCACGACTATTTGTGTGTAAACTTTGTGTGCCACCCAGAACAGCGCTCAGTGCTTGATAGGCTACACGGACGATGTTGTTGTCTGGTTGTTTTGCTGTGAGTGTGCAGCCTGCTGTCTGTGTATGAAAACGCATTTGGCATGAACGATCGCTGGCATTAAAACGTTCTTTCATGAGTGTTGCCCAAAGCCTGCGTGCAGCACGGAATTTAGCCGCTTCTTCAAAAAGATTGTTATGCGCATTAAAGAAAAAAGAAAGCCTGGGAGCAAAACTATCTACAGCCAGGCCAGCATCAATAGCCGCTTGAACATAGGCTAGCGCATTGGCCAACGTGAAGGCTACTTCCTGAACAGCTGTCGAGCCTGCTTCGCGAATATGATAGCCTGAAATTGATATGGTGTTAAACAGGGGGGTTGTTTCTTTGCAAAAGGAAAAAATATCAGTGATGAGTCGCATGGATGCTGTCACAGGATAAATGTATGTACCGCGGGCAACATATTCCTTTAGGAGATCATTTTGAATGGTTCCTTTAATTTTTGCCAGGTCTGCCCCTTGTTTTTGCGCTACAGCTAAATACATAGCTAAAACGATCGCAGCTGTGGAATTTATGGTCATGGAAGTAGAAACTGTGGCCAGGTCTATGCCATTAAAGAGCGTTTCCATGTCTTTTAGTGAGTCAATAGCCACACCGGTTTTACCAACCTCACCAAGAGCTCGTTTATTATCAGAATCGATGCCCATTTGTGTTGGGAGATCAAAGGCGACCGAAAGACCTGTACCACCACCTTGAATGAGTTTTTGATAGCGCTGATTTGACTGAGCAGCATTGCCAAAACCAGCATATTGTCTCATGGTCCAGAAACGACCACGATACATGGTGGGTTGCACCCCTCTTGTATAAGGAAATTGCCCTGGAACATTTAGGGATTGTTCATATGTAGCAGACTCCTGATTTTTGGGGAGATAAAAAGGTGCAATGTCCAGTCCAGAGCTGGTTTGAAAAAGAGCTTTGCGATCTTTAAGTTGCTTTTTATCAATGATGCCTAGCCACTTATTTTTGAGCTGTTCAAAAATTGAATTTGTCATCAAATCATTGACCATTGGTCACGAGCCACTGGTCACTAAAAAGGGATATCATCTTCTGAATCAAAAGGAGGTGGTCCTGATTCTTGAGATGTTGATTGTGTAGTTTGTGTTGTTTGACCTTGAGGTGCAGGGGTGTGTGTTTCATCACGACGACCGAGAAATTGCACTTGTTGTGCCACGATTTCAGTTGTGTAGCGTTTATTGCCGTCTTTATCATCCCACGTACGTGTTTGAATACGTCCTTCAACATAAATAGATCGTCCTTTGTGGAGGTATTCGCGGCAGAGTTCTGCTAATTTTCCCCAAACAACAACGCGATGCCATTCTGTTTTTTCATCAAGATTACCGGTTTGTTTATTTGTCCACTTTTCTGTTGTGGCAACGCTAAAATTGGCAACAGCTTGACCTCCTGGAGTATAACGAATGTCTGGGTCTTGTCCTAAGTTACCAACAATAATAGCTTTATTTACACTAGCCATGATGTTCCTTTCCGGGATCCTTAGATCCATTAATAATAGACGGTGATTTAAGGCGGTAAGCAGTGATCTGTCAATGACCTATTTACATTTTCTTCCGAGCTTTTTTAAGCCATTTTTTTACAGATTGTTTTAATTTTTGATCACTAAGCGATAGTTTTGATGAACTGGGAAAATATTTCAAAGCTTTTTTAAAATAAGTCACAGCTGTCGTATAATTTCTGAGTTTAAACGCAATTTCGCCTTTAAGAGTGAGGTTATGAGGATTTTTAGGAGCGATGTGTAACGCCTGATCAGCCATTGCCTGCGCCCGCTTGAGGTCTCGTTTAATATCACTGCCTAAAATGGGAAGAGAGGGGGCTTTTAAATAGACGTAGCCGAGAGCCAGGTAAGCACCACCGTCATCATAGCGTGGTCCTAACTCTAAGACTTTATTAAAATCAGCGATCATTTCATGGAGTCCCTTTTTAACAGCAACAGTTCTGGTTTGTAGATCAAGGCCTCTATTGACCGCACGATAGTAATAACAGCCCACATTATTTTTATTTCTTAAAAGGCACTGATTTGCCAAGGCAATTCCGTCGCGAGCATAGATGCTTTTTTTGCGTAAGTCTTCTGTGTTTTCAGCGGCAATACTTTTTTTCATGGCTAATACCAGCAAGTCTTTTTTGAATTTGCAGCCACAATCAGCTTTTTTTGGTGCTGGAGTGCAATTGGTGAAGATGAGAATGATAATAAAAATGAACGATAATTTATACATATAACGTACGAGCGTCTGTCGTCTAGCGTCTATCGTGAAGACTACGCTAGACGACAGACGATAGACGATAGACGGAAAAAAAAGAATTAAAATTTGTCCTTCAATTCCCTCAAACAAGAAAACACATTAACAGCCTCATTCAAATCCGTAAATCCTTTTTGTTCAAGGTTGTGTATTATTTCAGGGGAATCACATCGCAAAAAAGGATTATAGTTTTTTTCCTCACCAATTGTTGAGGGTACTGTTGGTTGGCCTGCCTCTTGTTTTTTAATAGCCCAACGCAGTTTTTCTTGAATGGCTGGATTATGAGGTTCTACGCTTTGGGCAAATTTCAAATTGGTAATTGTGTATTCATGGGCACAGTAAACTTTTGTGTCATCTGGGAGTTCTTTTAATTTGTTGAGCGAATTAAACATGTCAGAAGCTGTTCCTTCAAATAAGCGGCCACATCCAGAAACAAACAAGGCATCACCTGAAAAAAGGGCGTTATGACCATAGAGGGCGATATGATCATTGGTATGGCCTGGGACAGGTATTATTGTAAATGATAGCTTCCCAATAGTGAGATTATTATGATCAGGACCAGCTATTATGGGGACCGGGTATTTAGCTCGGATTGCGGCATTGCCTCCCACATGGTCATGGTGGTGATGAGTATTCACAATCGCTGCTAATTCAAAACCTTCTTGATCAAGCTTTGTAAGGACAGGATCTGCTTCAGAAGGGTCGATTATGGCTGCTTTTCGGGTGTTCGGGCAGGCGATAATGTAAGAATAATTATCTGATAAAACAGGCACTTGTATTGTTTTCATGAAAGCTATTTCGAGGATTAGTAAAAATTAGTCAACCCCAAACGATTGCACGATAGCACGATAGCACGATAGCAC
>JAHJDR010000406.1 GCA_018812345.1 bacterium
CAAAGATTTAGAAAAAAAGAGCGCCACAGACGATTTAGAAGCAGAAGCTGTTGCCACAAAAAAATACAAAGATAAATCTGAAGTCACTGCTGAAAAAGATGGGACAACAAAAATTAAAGATAAACCCACAGCAGCCCCCAAAACTTATTATAATAAACCGCGCTCAAAAAAGTATTATGAGTCTCAAGAAAAACGCACAACAACTGTAAAGACTAAAAAAGGCGGTATTGTGGAAGAAACTATTTTTGAAGATGACATTGTTGAAGACTTATAAATAAATCAAATGATAGTCGAAATTCTTACTATTGGTGATGAAATCTTATCAGGTGATATCCTTGATACAAACAAACAATATCTATCTGAATTTTGTTGGAGCAATGGCTTTAAAGTTCATTTTCATACAGGTGTGCGTGATGATGAAACAGACATGATTGAAGCGTTCACGAGGGCAGGTGAGCGTGCTGATGTGGTACTTGTTACAGGAGGCTTGGGGCCAACAGTTGATGATTTTACTATAGAGGTGGCAGCAAAAGCTTTTAAAACAAAGCTTGTTTGGGATGAGGATACAAACAAAAAACAAGCTCTCATTCCGGAAGGGGCTCAAGCCTTGCCAAACAAATATGGTACAGCGCCAGGCGTGTATTTCAAACCTCATAAAACAGATTTTTACTTTATGCCAGGTGTGCCTAGTGAAATGAAATATATTTTTAACACACATGTGTTTCCTGCTATGCTCGAAAAAAGTGACAAGAAAATATATTTTGCCAAAGCGTTTCTTAAAACCTTTGGTAGTTCGGAGAGCGATTTAGATAATGCGCTCAAAGATTTATTTCATGAACGCACACATATTGATCACGCCCGTATTGGATTTCGTTTTAGCTTTCCAGAAATTTATCTTAAGGTTTCCGCTTGGGACGCAGATGAAACAAAAGCGCAGGCTCTTTGTGATGATGTTGTTGCCAGAATTAAAGAGCGAGTGGGACACTATATTTATGCTGAAAACCAAGATGATACCTTAGAGTCTGTTGTGATCAAAAAACTTGATGCCGCTCACAAGACCATAGCTTTTGCAGAGTCATGCACAGGAGGGCTTATTGCGAGTCGTATCACTTCTGTGAGTGGCGCCAGCAAAATATTTAAAGGAAGTATTGTTTCCTATGCTAATGACGTCAAACAGCACGTCCTTCATGTGGATGAAAGCATACTTAAGAAGCACGGTGCTGTCAGTAAAGCCTGTGCCATAGCCATGGTTGAAGGTGTTCATAAAATTACAAACGCTGATTATTGTGCTGCTGTGACAGGTATTGCGGGCCCTACAGGGGGGGCTGACGAAAAACCTGTGGGGACTGTTCATGTGGCCACTTTGTGTGATGGCGTTCTTCATCATAAGGAATATCATTTTAATTATCCTAGAGAAATGTTTCGAACAATTGTTAGTTCTGTTGTTTTGAGGCGTTTTTTGCTCCAATAAATTTATGTTACAAAAAAGAATCATTGTTTTAATTATAAGTTTTTTATTTGTTATTTCTTGTCAGCAAACAGGAACAAAAAAGAATACTGTTTCGCAGGACCTTACCGAGGGTGGTTATCAATCAATTTTTCTCGATGTGAATGATGCCAAACGAGATCAAGAGCGCAAACTTAAAAAAATAATATTGCCCAATCAGCTTGAAGTTCTGCTCATTTCTGATGAAACTGCCCAACAATCCTCTGCTGCTATGGACGTTGGCGTAGGCGGTTTAGCCGAACCTGATGATCACCTTGGCTTAGCACACTTTTTAGAACACATGCTTTTTATGGGATCAAAGAAATATCCTGAAGTGGATGCTTATAATCAATATCTTGAAAGTTTTGCCGGTGATACAAATGCCTTCACAAGTCGTGAAAATACAAATTATCATTTTTCAGTAAATGATGAAGGTTTTGAAGGGGCTCTGGACCGTTTTGCGCAGTTTTTCATCGCGCCACTTTTTGATTCTCATTATATTGATCGTGAACGATTAGCTGTTAATTCTGAATTTCAAAAAAATAAAAAACAAGACATGTGGCGCGAAAGTCGTTTGTTTCAGTTGTTTATAAAAAAGGATCACCCCTTTGGCCGTTTTTCAACAGGAACTGTTGAAACACTAAAAAACACTGATCGTGAAGTCTTAAAAGAGTTTTATGAGAAGTATTATTCCGCAAATCTTATGAAGCTTGTCCTGAAATCTAAATTGCCTCTGAGTACAATGGAAAAATGGGTGCGAGGTATTTTTTCCGAGGTGCCAAATAATAATGTTGTTAAACCCGCGTATACATCTTCTATTTATGATGTTTCCCAAGGTGCCCCTTATGCTTATGTGAGGCCCATTAGCGAAAAACAGATACTAATACTCACATTTGAAGTGCCATCGCTTTATCATTTTCTCAAAACCAAACCGCAATACATATTAGCATCCATTTTAGGTTATGAGGGAAAGGGCTCGCTGTTGTCAGAGCTTAAAAAGAAAAATCTTGTTACAGGTTTGCATACAGGCCTGGGGAGTTATTCTTTTTTCGGAAAATTTCAAATATCTTTTGATCTAACTGATTATGGAAAAGAGAACATTGATGAAATCATGACGCATTTCTTTTCTTATGTGAAACTACTTAAACAAGAAGGTCTCAAGCAGTACTATTATGATGAAAACAAAAAAATGGGCGAGATCAACTATGTGTACCGCGCACCGCATCCGGGAGCTACTGATGTTGAGATTTATTCTGATGGAATGAATATGGGTATTGATCCCTTAACATATGATCGAGAAATGAATTTGTATTACACGTATGAACCAGAAGAGTTTCAAGCTTTGTTGGGAAAGATTGTTCCCCAGAATATGTTAACGTTTATTATTGCTCCTGATGTCAAAACAGATCTTAAAGAAGAGTATTATGGTATTGAGTATCGCAAAGGCTATTTTTCTGATGAAAAAATTAAGACGTGGGATAGCGTAGACGTTAATAGCGCATTTTTCTATCCAGAAAAAAATGAGTTTTTACCTGCTAACTTAGCTCTATTAAAAAATGATACTCATGAAGAACCCTATAAAATTATTAATGATGAACGGGGTGTGTTTTGGTTTATGCAGGATAAAAAAGTGGGTTTGCCTAAAGCAAAGGTGTCGCTTCATATATTAACGAATAAAGTGAATGCCTCACCGCGTGCCAAGCTGATGTCTCTTTTGTATGAGAGCGCTTTAAAATTGAGCATGATTGAGTGGGGCTATCCCATTATGGAAGCAGGGCTTAGTTATAATGTGATGCGAACAGATCGAGGTGTCATGATTGATGTCTCAGGGTTTGCCGATAAAATTCCTTTTGTGCTTAAGGAAATTATAAAACGTCTTGCAAATATAACCATTTCTGAAAAAGAGTTTGAAGCGGTGAAGAGGGATATGGATCGCAGCATAGAATCTTGGTATTATAATTCTGCTGCAAGTCAAGCGGGTTATCATTTGGGTTCCTTGATTCACAAAACTCAAATTCCTTTTTATGTGTACCCACCTGTTAGTAGTGTTTCTTTAGATGATGTGAAAACTATGGCAACAGATATTTACAAAGAAATAGGGGTAGAAGCTTTAGCCTATGGGAATTTAGAGCAAACAAAGATGGCTTCTCTTATTGATTTTCTTTATAAAACACATCAAGCGATTATATTACCTGAACAGGAGCGTGTGCAGAGTGAGGTTATACAGCTTACACCCGGATCTTCTTATTATTATCTGCCAAAAACAAAAATAGATAATAATTGTTGGGAAATGTTTTTTCTCGCAGGTCCACGATCAGCGGAACTCAAAGCAAAATTGTTAGTCGCTTTTCAGTATTTGCGACCTGATTTTTTTACAAGCATGCGTTCGGAAAAACAGTTGGGATATTATGTGCGTAGTGGTAATGATTTTTTTAGAAAAGCTTTGGGATTTTCTTTTATCATTCAATCAGGTGATTATGATCCTGTCTATTTAAAGAATCAAGCTATGCCCTGGTTACATGATCGGGTGAAAAGACTAGGAGAGCTTGAAGAGGGTGTTTTTGATGCCTATCGGAATGCCATAATAAAGCGTTTGCAGGAAGAGCTGAAAACCATTGATGAGTATTTCAGTTGGCTTCAGACTGGTGCTTTTGTAGAGGGTGGTGATTTTCAGTATCGAGAAAAGATTGTTCAGGCGCTTGAAAAGACAACGCCAAAAGAGGTTCAGGCTGTGTTTAAAAAAGCACTCGACAAGAAGACACAAGCTGTGATTAGTGTGTATCTTGGAGCTGATGGTCGTAAATTTCCAAAGCCCAAAACGGGAAAAGCCGTGACCGATGTCATGGCTTTTAAGAAAGATAAAGACGTGTATTAATTTTGTGTGGAGTCTTTATGGACAAAATATTTGAATATGAAAAATTAGATGTATTTCCTGTTTCCGTTGAGCTCGTGGCTCTCATTGATGAAACCTGCAAACTCATGCCTCGTGGGGGAAATGAGATTGGTGATGAGCTGCAAAAAATGGTAAAGTCAATACCCATGAGTATTGCTGTTGCTTATACGTCTGAAGTTAAAGAAGAAAGAATTCTCAATCTTAAAACAGCCAAGAATACAACTATCAATATTGCTGCCATGCTAGATGTGTGCATGCGTTTGGAAATGGTTGATTATGACCACTTACAAGCCAACCGTGATCTGATTGAACGCACCGCAATCCTACTCATGAAGATGATCAAAGCCGAGAGCTAACCTTATAAAATTATTCATCAATAATTAGCGTGGATCTTGTTTCCTTGATTAGCGTATTTATGGCTGCTTGCACGATTAAACCAGCCTGTTCTTCTTCAATCATATCTAATTCATCACCATCAAAAACTCTGGCAGAGACAAGGCTTAAGCCTGTTGTGCCATCTTCAGGGCTTTTCATGGGGCGCTCTATTTCAATCAAAGCACGACCTGAGTAAAGAGCTTCTGGAAAGCCGCTTAAGGCTCCTTCAATGATAAGTCGTTCTCCTAATTTTTTGTTTTTTGGATCAGTGGCATCAAAGGCAAGGATTCTTTTCAGACTAAAAGTGGCTTCATCTAATGCTGTGAGGTCTGTTTCTGCATAAGCTAAATTAGATTGCCAATAGACTTGCAGCCCTTGCATAAAAAGTAGAAATCGATTTCTTTTTTGAAATTTTGTTTCGAGAACAATGCCTGAAGAATTAATGCCAGAATGTCTTGCCTGTAAAAAACAGTCAGGTTGTAGATCACGGCCTTTGACTATGGCCATGGTTAGCTTAGCATTCATTTTGGGAACAGGAGATTGCTGGCTTAAATTACCGGGAAAATCTTGCCAGGGAAAGGTGGCTATGTTTCTTGTTGCCATCACGAGGGCATCAAACTCCTGGGACAAGAGTCTTTCTGCCTGGCTGTTTTGTTCTAAGGTTTTTTTGCTTCCTCTGAGAGTTGCTTTGCTCATAACAGTAGGGAGCAAATGAGGGGTGATTTGTGAGCCTGTATACGCAAAAGGCGTCATGTTTGCAGTAGCAAAGATGCTTAGCATAATATATTCCTTATCATGATATTAATATGTGATGAGCTTTTTTTAGATGATTAGCCCATATACCCAATTACTTTCATGTTCGATCCTTGTGCCAAAAAGTTGCCTTATTTTTCATCAAAAAACAAAATAATTAGCAACATTAGCTTCTAGGTGACGATGAATAGAATAAGTATAATGGGCACGTAGCAAAAGCTACATAAAAACAGGAACATACATTGGGCATAAATATAGGAAATTCTCCATTTAACATGGCTATGCTTGGTCTTGGATCGGGTATTAATTATCATTTGCCTCAGGGGCAGGCTAATACGCCAAGCGCAGACTGTTTTGAATCATCATTTCAACAAAGATCTCCCCAACCTGCTCAATTCGGTTTTTGGGGGAAAACATTTGATGATATGGCGCGCGTTATAATGCCTAATCATGAAACAGATGTACTTCTTAGCCCACCACAAGATCAGTTTTCTGGAAATTATTTTGCCTTAAATCAAGCGCCGATGGAATCAGATCAGCTGTATTCTGATGGTAGTCAGGAGAGGGCTCGCGAGGGTGTTAAAGATTTAGATCAGATGCTTGTTGTCAGTAATAGTACAGATACACGCACAAGTCATAGTGGGAATTATAAAGGGTGGGCATCATCAGGCTTTAGCGTAAATTTTCCCGATGAAAAGCGCCTGCGTGGTTTAGGACATCTAGCTTCTGTAACAGTTGTTAGGCGTGATGGGAAAAAGCTTCCTTTCAAAATTATTGACCAGTATGTGATGGGGGAAAATGGTAGAGATATTTTTAAGCGTAAAATGGTTTGTGAAGAAATGCCTCATGGATTTACACAGGTGGGTGAGACCTCTTTTAAAACTCTTTCTGAAATTGATCCCAATAGCGTGTTTGTTGAAGCTCATTTAAATCGTTTTGCTGTGCTATCATTTGTCTGTTTTGATCCTACCAGTGAGTATTATGGTTTAGAATTAGCACTTATCTTTGGCTTGGTTGATATTGTAGGTGGTTCTAGAGGTTATGTTCACAAACAAATTGTGGGTATCCAAGTTGCTGGAACAAATCCTCTTATTGGTAATTCGTGGGAAGCAGAATTTAATAAAAAACTTCCGCGAATCACAAAAGATGCTGACTCTATGGGCCAATACACATTGACCCATGAAGGCGATAGTCTCAATTTTACGTGGCCTATGGATGAGAACGGTCATCCTCAGGAAATTGATTTTATAAAAAAGCTACCCGCAGGTTATGAGATTATTCCAGATCCTTTAGAGCGTATAATAGGAGATCACCCACGCGTTGTTATTTTGAGAACGCCTATAGGAGAGCCTCTTGTGATCATGAATGACAATGGTGATGTGAAATTAGAAGGACGTGCTCACCTATTAAAGAAGGTAGGTGTTGATTGGGAAGTTCCACTCGCTCAAACGAATCATCATTTATTAGTCTCTGATAAAAAAGGCCCCCTCTATGTGCGTCAACGAGTGGGAAAGAAAGTTAAAAAAATTGCCAAGAAAAAAGATCAAGTCCATACCTTTGCTAATCACACATGTGTTGTCCATCCTTTAGAAAATCCACCTGTTTCTGTAACGCGACTGGATACAGGTGAATTACTTGTGCTTGATCTTGATGAGGCAACATTTTTTGCTTTTTTAAGTTTACGCGCCGGTTGGAGCCGTGACAATGCGACAAATGCACTTTCTGATAATTTATTTCAAAGGACACATTTAGAAACAATTACAAAGTCTGTGATGACGTCTCCTGTCTATTACACGGCAAAAGGTGCGCAAAGAGGCCGCGTACAAATTGTTGATGAGGAATTAGGTCTCGAGATATTTGTGACAGATATGGGAATGACATCTCACGGACATCTTCCTGTAGATTTGCATTATGCGCATGTTGTTGTCCGTGAAATTGGGAGTCAAGAGTATCTCGAACTGCCTTTAAAAATTGATCCTGATTCAGGGCGCATAGCTCTCATGCGTTTAGCCACATACACTATCCTGGATATGGTAAGTCGTGATGATGGGCGACCATCACTTGTTATTGAAGCAGACTATCAAGGTGATTTGGATGGTGCGTGGGATCAGATAATAACTAAGAGTTCGCGCAAACCTTATGAATCGTTGATCAATGGCTTGCCTTTGCTCACACAGGCTTTTCCATCAGAAAGGTCTAGAGCGATTTCACAAATGCATAAACTTGTTTCTGATGCATCAGAAGGTGTGGTGAGAGAAACTATAGTGAGTTTTCTTTCTTTGGCTGTGGAAAATTTTCACCAGGATTCTACGAGAAAAGAAAAAAGATATACTGTGTGGGATGTTTCTTTGCCTCTGACTGTTGTTGATGGTCGTTTGTTGCCAGTGACAGAAGATGATGGCGTTACCATAACTGTGCCAAACCTTCTTTATCGTCAAGTGATGAACGTTTATGGCAGGCCTGTGATTGCTAATCACAGTTTTAGTGATTTACCCGGAAGATTAATACGAACAGAAACCAATTCCTTTGGTTGGGCTATTGAAGTCTCATTGTGTAATGAGAATGGCATGGCGCACACTGTTTTTTTACAGCCCATTAATACAGAATTAGAAGGTCATGAAAAACTTGTTGGTCAAACGCCTGTTTTTGGTCTGCAAATTAGTACAGAATTAGTACCTATTTCTGATGGTTCTAAACAATTGTTTCTTAAACGCATGCCTAAGGAAGGTGGGTTTAAAGAAAAACCCATTAAATTGACGGGCATTGGTGAAACAACAGAACAGAAGGATGCGACAACATCAGTGACTGTAGAAGAGGCCTTAGAACGTTTGATTGGGCATTCGGTTCAAGATGTTACAAAAGCCCCTTTTGAACCAGGGCAGGAAGCTTATTTAGATTCGCAAGCAGCACTTTCCATGCCGTTGAAAGCTTGTCAATTGAGTGACGGTGTTCCTGTGACTTTGTCGTTGGGAGATCATCGTGTTACAGGTCTTGAGATTCGTATGTGGACTAACAAGAAAGGTTTTTGGGCGCGTGTATCCACTCAAGAAGCTATTATTGAAATGGCTGATGGGACAAAGCGTCGAGCTGTTGTTTTTAATAAAAGAGGGTATATGGGACAACACTATCTCATTGATGTGGAAAGTGGCTTAGCCTATCCTCTATATCTCACGCCAACTCAATTATTCTTATCAACAACACCCGGTAGTATTGAAGAGCCTATTGATCCTAAGCTGATTGAACGGTGGATAAAAATTCATTGGGATCATTATCATCGCAATACGCGCTTTTATAGTTTGCAGAATATGCCCAGAGAAAACCGAATACGCTTTTCACGTAACCCTGTAAGGATAGGTGAGGAGCTGGTTTGGCAAGATATCTATTTTCATGATGGTGATGTTTACACGGGAGCGCTTGGTTTTAAGATTTTTCGCGATAGTCAAGGAAAGGTGTCACTTCCTAGAGAAGGAGGGCAGGCCCGCTTTTTACCTCCAGGAGAATCAGAGTTTATCCCTCTAGATGTTGTGACAGCCATGATGCCAACAGCTGGTCGTTCTCGTGGTATTATGCTCATTAAATTTATGTACTATGAGAAGGATCAAGAAGCTCTATTTCTTGGTACTGTTTTTGCATTACGTAATGGTTTGATTATTCCAATTTCTTCAACAGATAAACGTTATTTTAAACCTAACGGTACTTTAAACATGAATGGTCTTGTGAAAAGATTCGAAAGCATTGCTGCGGGGCGTGAGATGTTTGATATTATTCCCATGGATATGTCAGGGCTAACAGCCGGCAAAGTGGTTATGGAACAAGATGAAGTGGCTTTGGGATTGCCCTCCAAAACAATTGTGAAACAAAAATGGCAGGAAAATGCTCATATTGGGACTCGGGCTGTTCTCAATCCAGGTAGTGTGCATGACGTAACATTAGAGCAGGGAGATTTTAAGTTAAGCCTACCCCTGTATTTTGATGTTGGGAGACGTGGGCATATTAAACTAAAAGAGCAAATTGATACGTATGTCTTTAAACTAAAACTGGGTGTTTACGAGGCGCAAACAAAAAATGGACCGAGACAGGTGCGTGTCGAAAATATTCCCGGAGATTATAGACAGTATTGGCTTATTGATGAAGAAACAGGTGAGCGTTATCCCTTGTTTGTCGAACGTTCTTCAATTCTTTTATTTGCCGTGCCGCACGTTGAAACAGCTATGATTCCAGGAATATCAACTTTTGATTTCAGCTTAAGAGTTAATGATGATACGTGGCGACGAGCTTTGATGTGGGCTAATTCTTCAGATAGAACTCCTCTTGAACCAGATCATGAGCGAAAAAGATATGATTATCGTCCTGTGCCACGATCTCAAATAGACTTATCTCCCAGCTCAGAAGGCTATTCACGTAAACGTACGGCCATGCTTTATGAAGATGGTAGCGCTATTATTTTTGATCATGCAGAAATAAATAGGAGAGAGCATCAATTTGAACGCATGGGCTATATGGCTCCTGGAGATGACGCTATCACATGGGGAGATCCCTTGGTGATTGATTATACAGATTTAGGAGTAGGATACCAAGCAGCTATCATTGGAGCGCGAGATCCTACCCATGCGAGCAATCAAGCATATGATGGTAATTTGGGTATGTATACAGGTACGATTTTTATTCTTCACGAAGGGGATATTCATCCCATAACGGTCTATGATTATGGAATGCGTACAATTTCGGAGGGACTTAAGAAATCAGCCATACGTCATTTATTTATGACACATGGCCTTTCCCGCCGTGACTGGCTTGTAGGCTTGCCTGCTGCGTTGAAAGGGATTGTGGATGAGGAAGATTAAAACTTCTCAAAAAAACCAATCGGTGTGTCGAGTATGAGAGCGCGACCTTGTGCTTCTAGGGCTGGGCCGTAGTGGTTGTTTCCAAAGGATACGTACGTGAGGTATTTTCTTGTGAGCCCAAACGCATTTTCGTAAATGCGATTTGTTTCTTCTTTGCTATCTCCCCAAATGTAGTCGAGTTTATTAAAGGTCACAATGTCTGCAATGGGTTGAGTTGGTTTATTTGTTACATCTAAATACGTAACCTCTATCATTTGCTTGTATTCTGGTTTTAATTGAAACTGATCTGGGCCGCTGTTGGGTGTTCTTTCAAAAAAATGTTCTAGATCAGCATTAAAATCTGTTCCATAAACGTCATGGTAAAGCTGCATGCCATAAAATTCATTTTCATGTCCAGGGCCGTCTAAGTGATAGGCACCGCGTTCATTGTAGAGCAATGCTTGTGAATCAATGTCAGAGGCTATGATTTTTAAATCTGTTTTGGGATTAAAATCGCCCCAAGACTTAGGATTGGCTTCATAATCCTTCATGATGTGAATGAGTGTGCTAAAGGCTTCTGTACCATAAGAGCAACCCACCATGAGAACTTTTAGTGGCTTTTGTCCGTTTTGCGCTAAGGCTTTTAAATGATCTGTAATCCATTGTTGTTGACCAGGATAGAGATAGCTGCCACTTAAAAAATCATAAGGTTCATCTCTTCCTGTAGGCGGATCAGTGTTGACATAGCTAAGGGCTTCTGTAGCAGCTTGGCGCACATATTTATTAGGGTCATTCATTTCAATGCTTTTGGTTTCCCCAATAAAACACTCTGCATATTCTTCAAAACCAGGTTTTTGCCATACGAACTGAAGAATTTTGAGAGCAGCTCCTCTTACAAATGGATCATTATCATAAAGTAGGCGATCAAG